>JBJMGS010000279.1:0-21288 GCA_045807785.1 Pyrinomonadaceae bacterium | reverse complement strand
GTTGCAGCCGAAGGTCGAGATGATGATCGCGACCGCCATCGCGCCCGCGCCCCGCGCGCCGAAGATCAGTTGCATCGTCGCCGTCGCCACGCGGTTCTGCGGCGCGTCCTGAATACTCGCGAGCGGCAGCGTCACGACGTAGGCGAGGTTGGCGAGCAGGTAGAGAGCGACGACCGTGGCGCAGCCCGCGAGCAGGGCGCGCGGCAGAGTCCTGCCGGGGTCGCGCACCTCCCCGGCGGTGAAGGTGACGTTGTTCCACGCCGACTGCGCGAACAAAGGCCCCACCATCGCGCGCCCGACGAGCAACGCGAGCGCCAGCCCGCCCGTCGCTGTCAGAGAGCTTTGCGCGCCCTGCGGCGTCCAGCCGTTCGCCCACGGGTTCCACCAACTGGAAGTGAACGCCGCGCTGTGGTGATTCCAGCCGAGGGCGAGCCCGAGCACGACGAGCGCGGCGAGCGCGGCGGTCTTCGTGAACGTGAAGCTGTTCTGAATCCACTTGCCGAGCCGCAAGCCCCGCGTGTTCGTGAAAGTGAGCAGCAGGATCATCAGCACGGCGACGAGCTGCTGCGTCGAGAGCGAGAGCGCGTAGCCGGGCAAAACTTGTCTGGGCGCGACGAGGTAGTTCGTCGCGGAGACTTGCGGGGCGAGGACGCCGACGAAGTTTGCGAACGCGACCGCCACCGCCGCAATCGTCCCAGACTGGATGACCAGGAGCAGCGACCAGCCGAAGAGAAAGCCAACCGCCGAGCCGTAAGCCTCGCGCAGGAAGACATACTGCCCGCCGGCGCGCGGCATCATCGCGGCGAGTTCCGCGCACGAGAGCGCGCCCGTGATCGTCAAGACCCCGGCGAGCGCCCACGCGGCGAGGAGCCAGCCGGGCGAGCCCACGAGGCGCGAAGACTCTGCGGACGTGATGAAGATGCCGGAGCCGATCATCGAGCCGACGACGATCATCGTCGCATCGAGCGAGCCCAAGCCCCGTTCGAGCTTCTGTGTGTCTGTCATAGGAGTGTCGCCCCAAGGGGGCTGCTGCCGTCTGCCGCGTGGGATTTGCGCGAGTGGGCGCGTATGTTGAAAGGTTCGCGCGGGGCTGTCAAGGGCGAGGCTCCTGCTTGACACCGCCCGCGCGGCTCACCTAGTCTTGGGTTTCGCACAAACTTCATCAACACCTGCCGAGTGGTTCGGATTCGCACGTAATAATTCACCGTATGATCAAAGAAGAGTTGACGCAGTTGATTAGCAAGCGGCGCGCGCGCGTCGGCGTGATCGGGTTGGGCTACGTGGGTCTGCCGCTGGCGGCGGAGTTCGCGCACAAGGGCTTTCAGGCGGTTGGCTTCGAGGTAGACGCGCGCAAGGCGGAGGCGATCAACCGCGGCGAGTCTTACATCGCCGACGTCTCCTCCGCGCAGATCGCCGAGCTCGTCGAGGCGAAGACTCTGCGCGCGACGACGGACTTTTCCGCGCTCAAGGACTGCGACGCGATCATCATCTGCGTGCCGACCCCCCTGCGCAAGACGAAGGAGCCGGACATCTCCTATATCCTCGCCGCCGCCGAGCAGATCACGAAGAACCTGCGGCGCGGTCAGCTCGTCATCCTCGAATCGACGACCTATCCGGGCACGACCGACGAGGTCTTGCTCCCGATGTTCGAGGCGGCGGGGCTCAAGTTAGACGAGGATTTCCTGCTCGCCTTCTCGCCCGAAAGAGTTGATCCCGGCAACCCGCAGTTCCAGTCACACAACATCCCGAAGGTCGTCGGCGGCTCGACGGACGACTCGACCGAGGTGGCGGCGCTGCTCTACTCGCAGATCGTCGGGAGCGTCCACGCCGTCAGTAGCGCGCGCGTGGCGGAGGCGGCGAAGCTGCTGGAGAATACTTTCCGCGCCGTCAACATCGGCATGGCGAACGAGATGGCGCGGCTCTGTTACGCCTTGGGGATAGACACCTGGGAGGTCATCCGCGCGGCGGCGACCAAGCCGTTCGGCTTCATGGCGTTCTACCCCGGCCCCGGCATCGGCGGCCACTGCATCCCGCTCGACCCGCACTACCTGTCCTGGAAGGCGCGCCAGCACGGGTTCGACTCGCGCTTCATCGGCTTGGCCGAGGAGGTCAACTCGCGGATGCCCGATCACGTCGTCACGCTCGTGGCGGACGGGCTGAACGACGCGCGCAAATCCTTGAACGGCTCGCGCGTGCTGCTCTTAGGCGTCGCCTACAAAAAAGACATCAACGACGTGCGCGAGTCGCCAGCGCTCTCGATCATCGACCGGCTGCGGGCGAAGGGGGCAGACGTGCGCTACCACGACCCGTTCATACCGGAAGTGCGTTTCGACGACGCACACACCGAAGCGCCGGGCGAGCCGCTGCAATCGGTCGCACTCACCGACGACGAGTTGAAGTCCGCGGACTGCGTCGTCATCGTCACGGATCACACCGAGATCGACTACGCGCAGGTGTGCCAACTCTCCACGCTCGTCGTCGATACGCGCAACGCCCTCGGCGGCGACCTGCGCAAGTCTGCCTGCGCGCGCATCATCAGACTCTGAGGTGACGGGCGTCGGGTGACGGGTGTCGGGTTCGGCGAACAGACATCTGACTTCCGGCACCCGTCACCCGACATCCGTCACCCATGCTTCGAGTCATCAACGTCGTGGGCGCGCGACCGAACTTCATGAAGGTCGCGCCCGTGGTCGAGGCGATGCGGCGGCGCGCGCGCGAGTTCGCGCCCGTGCTCGTCCACACGGGGCAGCACTACGACGCGGCGATGTCCGACGCCTTCTTCCGCGATCTGGGACTCCCGGAGCCGGACGTGCATCTGGGCGTCGGCTCCGGGAGCCACGCGCAGCAGACCGCCGCCGTCATGCAGCGCTTCGAGCCGGTCGTCCTCGAACAACGCCCCGACTGGGTCGTCGTCGTCGGCGACGTGAACTCCACACTCGCCTGCGCGCTCGTCTGCGCGAAACTCGGCGTCAAGGTCGCGCACGTCGAGGCGGGCTTGCGCAGCCGCGACCGCACGATGCCGGAAGAGCTCAACCGCCTGCTGACCGACCAGCTCGCAGACCTCCTGCTCACGCCCAGCCCTGACGCCGATGCTAACCTCCTCGCCGAAAACATCCCGCCGGAGCGCATCCGCTTCGTCGGGAACGTCATGATCGACTCGCTCTACGCGCAACTGGATCGCGCCGCGCGCTCGACCGTGCGCGAAGACCTCGGCGTGAAGGGCGAGCCTTACGCCGTCGTCACACTCCACCGCCCGTCGAACGTGGACGACCGCGCCACACTCGCGCGCATCCTCTCCGCCCTCGAGCGCGTCGCCGCGCGTCTCCCCGTCGTCTTCCCGGCGCACCCGCGCACGCTCGCCCGCCTCGCCGAGTTCGGCTTGCTGGAGAGGGCGCGCGCCGCCGCGCCCGCCTTGCGTCTCGTCGAGCCGCTCGGCTATCTCGACTTCCTCCGCCTGATGAGCGGCGCGCGGCTCGTGCTGACGGACTCCGGCGGTTTGCAGGAGGAGACGACGGCGCTCGGCATCCCTTGCCTCACGCTGCGCGAGAACACGGAGCGCCCCGTCACCGTCACGCACGGCACGAACCGCGTCGTCGGCACGGACGCGGACCGGATCGTCCGCGCGGCGACCGACGCGCTCGACTCAACGCACGCGGAACTGCCGCCGCTCTGGGACGGCCAGGCCGCCGACCGCATCCTCAACGCACTCCAAGAGCAGCAAGGATGAAGGATGAAGGCGACGCGGAGACGGCGGGACGGGGCGACGCGCCGATAGACGACTCTGCCCCCGCGTCCCCGCGTCCCCGCGTCCCCGCGTCGCTTTCTTCTTCGCCCCTCCGCGGTCAGGTAAGCGTGCTCGCACTCGCGCGCGAGTCCGCGCGACGTGTGCGACAGGGACTTGCGCTCCGGCGAGAGCGTGCGACGCTCGCGCGCGGCGCGCACGACGCTCGCGCGCCGCAACTGCGCGCAGAGTTCGCGCGGCTCTCACCGGCGCAGCTCGTCGCGCATTTCCGCGAGCGCGAATCGCCGCGTTTCTTCCCCGGCTTCGAGTGTGAAGCGCGAGAGTCGTCGCGCCTCGCGCGCGAAATGTTTCCGCGCGCGTTTGAAGAGTTGATCGAGCGCGCGCGGCGGATCGTCGAAGAGCATCGTTGGTCACTGCTCGGCTGCGGTGAGTTCGACTTCGGGCCTGAGATCGACTGGCTGCGCGATCCGCTCACGGGCGCGAACTGGTCGCGGGATTTCCACGCTGACGTGAAGCTCTCGCGCGGCGACGGCGCGGACGTGCGCGTGCTGTGGGAGCTGAACCGCCTCGGCCACCTCGTCACGCTGGCGCAAGGCTATGCGCTAACTTCTGATGAAAGTCTCGCCGCAAGATTCTTCGCCGACATTGAGAGTTGGCGCGCGCAGAACCCCGTCGGACGGGGCGCGAACTGGGCGAGCGCGATGGAAGTCGCGTTGCGCGCGATGAACCTCTGCGCCGCGTTCCAAATCTTCCGCCGCTCGCCGCTCCTCGACGGACAGAAACTCGCGACGCTCCTCGCGACTTTCGCAGAGCACGCCGCGTTCGTCCGCCGACACCTGGAGTTCTCGCACCTCGCGACGAGCAACCATTATTTGTCGAACGTCGTCGGCCTGCTCTGGCTTGGCGTCATGCTGCCGGAGCTGGAAGGCGCGCGCGCGTGGCGCGAGTTCGGGCTCAGAGAAACTTTGCGCGAGTTGGACAAGCAGGTCTTGCCCGATGGCGCGGACTACGAATCCTCGACCGGCTACCATCGCCTCGTCGCGGAATTGTTCCTCGACACCTTCCTGCTCTGCCGCGCCAACGACATCGAGATCGCGGAGAGGTACTGGGCGAAGCTGCGCGCCATGCTCGAATATGCGCGCGCGTACCTGCGCCCCGACGCGAGCGCGCCCCTCGTCGGCGATACGGACGGCGGTCGCGTCCTCGCGCTCGCGCCGCGCGCGGCGGACGAGCACGCCTACCTCGTCGCCATCGGCGCGGTCGCCTTCAACGAAGGGCGCTTCAAGCTCTCGGACGACGCGCCGTTCGAACTGCTCTGGCTGACGGGCGCGGCGGGCGTGCGTGTTTATGAAGCTTTACCGAAGAGCGAGCCGCCCGCCTCGACGCAGTTCCCGCACGCGGGCACATACGTGCTGCGCGACAGCGATCTCTATCTGCTCTTCAACGCGAGCGGCGCGGGGCTGAAGGGGCGCGGCTCGCACGCGCACAACGACGCGCTCTCCGTCGAGGTCTCTGTGTGCGGCGCGAACTTCGTCGTCGATCCGGGCACATACGTGTACACGGCTGATCTGCGCGCGCGCCAACTCTTCCGCTCGACCGCCTACCACTCGACCGTCGAGGTTGACGGCGCGGAGCAGAACACGACGGACGAGCGCGCGCCGTTTCGCATCGGCGACGAAGCGCGCCCGCGCCTGCTCTCTTTCTCGAAGGGCGCGGAGCTCGACGAGGTCGCAGCCGAGCACTACGGCTACACGCGTCTGACTGATCCGGTGACGCACGCGCGCTCCGTCACGCTCGACCGGCGGCGTCGCCTCTTTCTCATCGAAGACAGTTTCGCAGGCCGCGGGGCGCACACGTTCCGCTTCCGCTTCCATGCCGGGCGCGGGATCGACGCGCGCGTGCGCGAAGGCTGCGCAGAGTTGTACGATGGCGCAAGCGGCGCGCGCCTCGTCGTCGCGCCATTGAACGTCGAAACGACGCCGACCGTCGAAGCGCGACACACGTCGCGCGACTACGGCGAGCGCGTCCCGTCGCAGAGCCTCTGCTGGACTGTGCACGCCGCCGCGCCGCTCAAAGTCACCTGGGCGCTCGTGCCCATCTGCGCGAATGACGACGAAGGCACACGCCTAAACTTGATCGAACAGTTAAGAGAATCAGAAGGGCAGTTGCGGCACACAGACGCCCCGACCCCCAACCCCTGACCCCCGACCCCTGTCTTTCTATGTGCGGCATCTGCGGAGTGTGGGAGTACGGCGTGACGGCGCCGGGCGTCGAGCGCGGGCTCGTCGAGCGGATGCGCGACACGATGGCGCACCGCGGGCCGGACGCGACGGGCGCGCTCGTGCTCGACGACGGTCGGCTCGGCTTGGGCTTCCGCCGCCTCTCGATCGTCGATCTCTCGCCCGCCGGCAATCAGCCGATGCGCGGCTGCGAGACGAGCGGCGCGTGGCTCGTCTTCAACGGCGAGATTTACAACCACGCGATTCTGCGCGAAGGGTTAGAGCAGCGCGGCCACGTCTATGCTTCGCGCACCGACTCGGAGACGATCCTGCATCTCTATGAGGAGCGCGGGCTGGATTTCGTCCGCGCGCTCGAAGGCGACTTCGGGATCGCGCTGTGGGACGCGGCGCGCGAGAGGCTCGTGCTCGCGCGCGATCCGCTGGGCGTCAAGCCGCTCTATTTTTATCAGCGCGACGGACGCTTCATCTTCGCCTCCGAGATCAAGGCGATCCTCGCGCACCCCTCGGTCACGCCGGAGGTTGACGAGGACTCGCTCTACCACTACCTCTCTTTCCTGACCGCGCCAGCGCCCGACACGCTCTTCCGCGACGTCAAAAAAATCCCTGCCGGGCACATGCTCACCGTCAGCCGCGACGGCTCGACGACGCTCACGCGCTACTGGGACGCGCTGCCGCCGGAAGAGTTGACGGAGAGAAGTGAAGCGGAGTCGCGCGCGGAGTTGATGCGGCTGCTGCGTGCCTCCGTCAAGAAACGGATGATGGCGGACGTGCCCGTCGGCGTCTTTCTGTCGGGCGGCGTCGATTCGTCGGCGAACGTCGCGCTGATGGCGGAGCAGTCGGCGCGGCCCGTGCGCACCTTCACCGTGGGCTTCCGCGACCACGAAGAGTACAACGAGCTGGACGCGGCGCGCGCCGTCGCCGAAAGGTTCGGGACGGAGCACCACGAGGTCTTGATCGGCGAAGGGGAGATGAGGGCGCTGCTCGCCGATCTGGTCTTCCATCAGGACGAGCCCATCGCCGATCCGGTCTGCGTCCCGCTCTACTACGTCTCGCGACTCGCGCGCGAGACGGGCACCATCGTCGTGCAGAGCGGCGAGGGCGCGGACGAGATTTTGAGCGGCTACGAGAAGTACGTGCGCTACCTGAAAGTTTACGAGCGCTTCTGGCGACACGCCGCACGCCTGCCGCGCGGGGCGCGACGCGGCGCGGGCGCGGGCGCGCGCGCGCTGTTAGCGGCGGCGGGCGCGAAGTCTCTGCCGGTCGAGCTGGCGCGGCGCTTCGGTGCGGGCGAGGAGTTGTTCTGGGGGGCGGCGATAGTTTTTGAAGAGTCCGCGAAGCCGCGCCTGCTCTCGCCGCGGATGCGCGCGCGCTTTCAGCACCGTTCGTCTTACGAAGTCGTCGAGCCCTACCTCGAACACATCGCGCGCGCGCGCCCCGCGAGCGACTTCCTCGCGCGCATGACCTACCTCGAGCTGCAACTGCGCCTACCGGAGCTGCTCTTGATGCGCGTCGATAAGATCACGATGGCGACTTCGGTCGAGACGCGCGTGCCGTTTTTAGACGATCAGCTCGTGACCTACGCGATGGGCTTGCCGCGCGCGCTCAAGGTCAAGGGCACGAGCGGCAAGCACATCCTGAAGGAGGCGCTCGAAGAGGTCTTGCCGCGCGAGCTGCTCTATCAACGCAAGCGTGGTTTCGGCGCGCCGATCAAAGAGTGGCTGCGCGACGACCCGACGGGGTTGCTCGACGCGCACGTGTTGAACTCGCCCATCAGGCGGCGCGAGTTTTTTGATTATGAGTATGTCGCGCGCCTCGTCGCAGAGCACCGGCGCGGCGCGCGCGACTGGAGCTTCCACCTCTGGACGCTGCTCAACTTGAGCGCGTGGTACGAGCGCTGGATCGAGCGGGCTTAGGATTTGTTCGGGTGCGATAGGGGGCGGAAACACGAGCGTGAGCGAGTGTGTCGCGGCGAAAGGCATACTCCCTGATGGCCGTGTTTCCATCCCCCGTCGCACTCATCTGAAAGCGTCAGCCGCGCCCGCTCGGCGCGTCTCCCCTGCGGTCGTCGGGTCGCTGCTGTTGATTTGCCGGGTCATGCGTGAGGCGTCGCCTGTGAGACCGATGGTTTCGCGGAGCGAGTTATTGATCGTGT
Organism: Pyrinomonadaceae bacterium; assembly: GCA_045807785.1. GTDB lineage: Bacteria > Acidobacteriota > Blastocatellia > Pyrinomonadales > Pyrinomonadaceae > JAIVGV01. The sequence goes on along the minus strand of JBJMGS010000279.1, from coordinate 13,154 downwards.
CTTTGACGACTTCGGGCGAGAAGGTGTGCGCGACGTGCGCGTAGCCGTCGTCGGAGAGTTGTCGCCAGAGCGCGGCGTCGGTGTAGGCGCGCGCCACGGCGTCGGCGAAGGCGCGCGCGTCGTCGGCGACGAGGGCTTCGCGCGCGCCGCCGGTGAAGCCCAGGCCTTCCGCGCCGATTGAGGTGGTGACGACGGGCAGACCGTGCGCGAGCGATTCGCCGATCTTGCCCCTGATGCCTGCGCCGAAGCGGATGGGCACGACCATCACGCGACACGACGCGAAGAAAGGTTCGATGTCGGGCACGTAGCCATGTACCCACACGTCCGGCGAGGCAAGCGCCGCGATCTCCGGCGGCACGTTGTCGCCGACGATGTGGAGCCGCACGCCCGGCAGAGACTCGCGGACGAGCGGGAGCACCTCGCGGACGAAGAAGTGTACGGCGTCGCTGTTCGGCGTGTGCGCGAGGTTGCCGAGGAAGAGCAGGTCGCGCCGGTCGTCGAAATCCTTGCCGCGGTCGCGGGGCGCGTGAACAGTGGGGACTATTCGTGCGCGCACGCCCGGGGCGACTTGTTTCATGGCGCGCTCGTCTTCCGGCGAGCAGAACCAGACGAGATCGGTTGCGCGCGCGAGCCGCGTCTCAAGCTCGCGGTAGTGGAGCGCGCGCGCGGCGATCCGCGCGTCGCCGGAGACCGCCGCCTCGCGCTCCGTGCGGACGAAGTGGACGTCAACGGTGTCGAAGACGACGCGGACGCGCGGGTCGGCGCGGCGGATCGACTCCAGCACCGCGTCAGCCACCGCCGGACGACTTAAGACGGCGGCACGGAACTCGCGCTCGCGCAAGAGGCGCGGCAGTTCGACGGCGCCCGCCGTCTCGATCCCATATTCCCAGAGCCGCCGCTCGTGCTCTCCGCCGCGGTCCTTGGCGAGCGAGACGAAGACGGGGCGCGACCAAGCGGCGAGCGTCTGGAGGATGAAGAGCATCCGGGCGCTCCCCGCGTCGCGGTCGGGCGCGGGCGTGTGGTCGTCGCAGACCAGGACGTAAGGTCCCGGCGTGCGGTTCGCGGCGCGCGCGGCGAGCGACGCGTCGTTCGGGAGGTGCTCGCGCTCCAACACGGCCCGCCACTTCTCGCGAAACTTCTCGCGGTTGATGGGTTGAAAATGCTTGAACCCCGCGCCTGCGCCGCGCCCGGCGGTCGCGCCCTCGTAGTGCAGCACGCGCGCGAGCGGCTGGTAGCGGACGCGGAAGCCGAGCGAGCGGACGCCGAAGCAGAGGTCTGCGGCCTCGTAGGAGGCGGGCGCGTAGCGGCGGTCGAAGCCGCCGAGTTGCGCGAAGAGATCGCGGCGCACTAAGAGCGACGCGCCGGAGCAGTAGTCCACGTCGCGCGCGAATGAGTAGCGCGGATCGCCCGCCGCGCCGCCCCAGCCGTAATGAAACGCCGCGCCGTCTTTCCAGACGATGGCGCCCGCCTCCCGAATGCGGCCGTCGGGGTAGAGCAGCATCGAGCCGACCGTGCCGATTGACTCGTCCCGCTCGGCGGTCGCGATCAACTCGTCGAGCCAGCCGGGCAACACCACCGTGTCGTTGTCGAGGAAGACGATGAACCGGCCGCGCGCGAGCGACGCGCCCTGATTGCAGGCATCAACGAACCCACGGTTCTCCTCGTTCGTGACGACGCGCAGCTTATCGCCGAAGCGCGCGAGCAGTTCGGCGGTCTCGTCGGTCGAGGCGTTGTTGACGACGATCACTTCCGCGTCGTCCGCGTCGATCTCGCGCCAAAGCGAGCGCAGGCACTGGAAGGTGAACTCGGCCTGGTTGAAGACGGGGATAACGACTGAGGCGCGCGGCTCGCGCCCCTCTCGCGGCTCGCGGACAGCTTGCGCCGCGTCGCGTTGTTCGCCCTCGCGTCTGCCGGTCAGTAACAGAAAATCGCGGACGCCGAAGGGCTGCGGGGCGAACTCCGCGGCGCGCGGCGGGCGCGGCGCGACGTCCCAAGCCTCGGCGACGTTCAGTCCCCGCTCGGCGGCGGCTTCGACGATGCGGCGACCGAAGCCGTAGGCGATTGCCGCGACGCGCACGCACCAGAAGACCGCGCGGACGAAGACGCGCTGCCAGAAGAGTCTCGCCGAGGGCGACAAGTTTTCCTTGAGGTAATCCTTCACGCCGGCTCTCGCGCCTCTCGTGGCTCAATGACGCGCGCGCGTTCGAGGTATTCCGCCGTCACGTCGCGCGTCGCGCCGGAGTTGATGATCGAGCCTTCGTGCATGAGGATGACGCGCTCGCAGAGGGAGTTGACCGCGCCGATGTCGTGGCTGACGAAGAGCACGGTGTGGCCGGAGCGCGCGATGTCGTGCATCTTGGCGAGGCACTTGCGCTGGAAGGCTGCGTCGCCGACGGCGAGCACTTCGTCCATGATCAGGATTTCGGGTTCGAGGTGCGCGGCGACCGAGAAGGCGAGCCGGACGTACATGCCGGAAGAATAGTGCTTGACGGGCGTCTCAAGGAATTTTTCGATCTCGGCGAAGGCGACGATCTCGTCGAACTTGCGCACGATCTCGGCTTTGCGCATCCCCAGGATCGCGCCGTTCAAAAAGATGTTCTCGCGGCCCGACAGGTCAGGGTGGAATCCCGTGCCGACTTCGAGCAGGCTGCCGACGCGACCGTAAATCTCGACCTCGCCCGTCGTCGGTCGTGTGACGCGCGAGAGGATGCGCAGCAGCGTTGACTTGCCCGCGCCGTTCCTGCCGATGATGCCGACGAGTTCGCCCTGACGGATCGTGAGGTTGATGTCGCGCAGCGCCCAGACCGTCGTGCGCCCGTCGCCGTTTGCGCCGCGCTTCAGTCGGCGCAGGGGCGCTGTGAGCATGCCGCCGAGCGTCTCGCGGAGGGTGATGTAGCCAGGGTGCAGCCCGCCGATGCGATAGCGCTTGCTGACGTTCTCGAATCTGACGACGGTGTCCATCTGGCGCGCGCTCCCCTTGTCAGATCACGTCCGCGAAAGTGTCTTCGGCGCGGCGGAAGACGTACACGGCGACGGCGGCGAGGGCGAGGGCGATGAGCGCCGAGACGAAGACGGCGCGCCGATCAAACTCTCCGCCTGAGAGCGACGCACGGAAGCCTTCGAGGGCGCCCGCGAGCGGGTTGAATGTGACGAGCCACTTCCAGCGCGGGGGCACGGCGGTCGCCGGGTAGATGACGGGCGAGGCGAACATCCAGAATTGCAGGATGAACGGCAGGGCGTGGCGCAGGTCTCGGTACTTGACCGTGAGGGCGGAGACGAGCACGCCGTCGCCGAGCGCGAGCAGCGTCAAGAGCGCGACGAAGACGGGCAGCAGCGCGAGCGACCACGTCGGATGAACGCGGTAATAGACGGCGAGCGCGGCGAGCAGTAGCGACGCGATGCCGAGATCGACCAGGCCAGCCGCGACCGCCGCCGCCGGGATGAAGAGTCTGGGAAAGTAAACCTTCGTAATGAGATTCGTGTTGCTCGTCAAACTGTTTGTGCTGTTGGCGACGGCGCTCGAAAAGAAAGTCCAGAGCAGCAGCCCCGAATAGGCAAAGAGCGGGTAGGGCATCGCGCCCACTTCGAGCCGGGCGAAGCGCGTGAAGACGAGCGTCACGATGAGCATCAGCATCAGCGGCTGGACGATGACCCACGCCGCGCCCATCAGCGTCTGCTTGTAGCGCACCTTGATGTCGCGCAGCGTGAGGAAGTAGAGCAGCTCGCGGTAGCTCCACAGATCGCCGAGGTTGAGCTGGACGCCCGCAGCTTCCGACTTGATCAGGACGTGCGGGACGGCGTGCGCGTGCGGCCACCTCTCAGCAGGTGATAACCCTCGTGCGCTCGCAGGCGGGACGATCTGGCGGCTCGACCTATCGCTAGTCTTTAAACTCATTTGAGACAGGTCAGTCTAGCCACGCGTGTGGGGGGCGTCAAGAAAGGCGTGTGTGCGCGCCGTGCTTGCGCGCCGCGTCCGTCTGCCGCCGTCGCGTGCGCGTCTGCAACATTGTGTGGGACGCAATGAAGCGAGCCAGCATCTTCGCCGCCGCCCCCGCCGAGGGGATGCCGCGCCAGTGACGGCACACAAGGCCGAACGCTTTTGCCTTCTCGCCGCGCCGCGCGAAGTTCTCGGCGCACGCCCAGCCGACGGACGCCTGCGCGCGCGCGAGTTCCGCATCAGTCATGCCGAGCTGGGCGGCGACACGGCGCTGCGCCGCCAGCCACTCGTCCATCATGAACTCAAGATCGCGGCTCGTGTTTTCGCCGTGGATGCGCCACGCCGAGAGCAGGCGCGGGTCGAAGGCGAACTCGCCTTCGGCGGCGAGCTGCAGGTACAGCTCGTAGTCTTCGAGGCGCGCGTCTTCATTCCAGCCGTGCTGCTTGAGCGCGTCGCGGCGATAGACGACCGTCGGGCTGTGCGGAGCCGTGCCGCGCCAGAGCATCCGTCGTGCGTCGCCACCGGCGTAGGCCGCCCAGTCGGCGGTGCAGTCGATGACGTGATCGTCGCCGTCGATGTAGAAGCAGTGGCCGTAGGCGAGCGCCGCCGCCGGGCGCGCGTCGAGCAGCGCGACGCGCGCGGCGAGGAAGCCGGGTAGCCACACGTCATCCGAGCCGAGGTAGGCGAAGTAATCGCCGCGCACGGCGCGCGCGAGCCCCTCGTTCAGGGTGGCGGCGAGTCCGCGGTTCTCGCGCGCGATGAACTCGCAGGGGAAAGGGCATGCGGCGAGTGCGCGTTCGACGACGCGGGGCGAGTCGTCCGCCGAGCCGTCGTCGATGACGAAGAGTTCGGCGGGCGCGTGCGTCTGCGCGAAGACCGAGCGCAGGGTGCGCTCGATGAAGCGCGCGTGGTTGTAAGAGGGGACAACGACCGAGACGCGCTGCGCGCCCGCGTCCGTCTCGCAGGGGTCGGTCTGGCTGTGTGCGGCGGAAGTCATCAGGCGCGGCTTAAACGATCCGACAGGGGAGTGAAATATACCAGAAGCTGCCGGGCAGCGTCGTCCGCCGCTGCGACGGCGCGCGCGAGGCGACGGTGCGCCCCGCCGCGCGACTGCTTGAGTCGCGGTTGTACAAGCACGCGAAGGTTTGTACACTCGCCGCGTCGGGCATCAGACAGAAACTCGTGCGCCGCCGGCCCGTGTGCGATGGCTTCGGCTTCATCTGAGAGGACTGAAAAGGCGAGAACTGGATCGCAGCCCGCGCGCGGACGACGCCTGCGTGAAGAAAAAGATCATCCTGTTCGGACCGCTGCCGCCGCCCTATGGCGGCGTCTCGGTTTACGTCAGCGCGCTCGCCGAACACTTGAAGGGCAGCGGCGTGCGGGTCTGGGCTCTGTTCGGCGACAGGTCGAGGCGAGAGCCGCACGTCCGCTTCTTCAGACACCGGCGGTTCGGCGTCGCCCCCGCGCTGCTCGGCGAAGGGCGCGGCGCGCGCGTGCTCGACGCGACGCACTTCCATCTCGAATACCCGAACAAATTTCTGCTCCCCGTCTGGCTCGCCGCCCAGCGCGCGCTCGGCTTCGAGTGGTACAAGAACATCCTCGACGGCTCGCTCCCCGCGCGCCATCGCGAGTTCAGTCGCCTCCAGCGTTTCCTCTTCCGCCGCGCCGTCCGTGCCGTCACCGAGTTCGTCGTCGTTAGCGAAGAGTTGCGCCGCTGGCTGCTCGACGAACTCAAGGTGGCGCAGCCCATCACCGTCATCCCGTGTCTCCTGAACATCCCTGAGCGCACGCTCGCCGCGCCGCTCTCAGCCCGGACGCAGGCGCGGCTCGCGCCCTACCTTGCGCGGCGCGTGCGCGTCTGTTCGGTCGGCGTCTTCACTCCAGAGTACGGCTTCGCGCACGCGGCGGAGGCGGTCGAGCGTCTACGCGTCGAGATGAACGAAGACATCGGGCTCGTCCTCTTGGACGGCACGTTCGCGCGCGACGAAGCGTACCGCGCGGAAGTCTTGCGCGCCGGGCGCGACTGGATCACCGTGCTTGAGAACGTGCCGAACCCGGAGGTCTATCAGCTCATGAAACGCAGCGGCGCGTTCGTGCGTGCCACCGCCCACGAGGGCTACGGCATCTCGCGCGTCGAGGCGATCTGGTGCGATGTCGCGGTCGTGGCGACGACCGCCGGCGAGACGCGCGGGATGCTGACCTACAAGTTCGGCGACACGGGCGCGCTCGCCCGACAACTGCGCCGCGCCCTCACCGATCCGCCGCGAGAGGAGTTGGCGGCGTGGGCTGCCGCGTACCGGCGCGAGGCGGACGAGAACTTGCGCGCCCTCAAAAACGTCCTGGGCTTAGATTGAGGTCAGTTGGATTAAAGTCAGTCCCGCCCGCACCCGTGTCGCGTCCGCGCCCGTCACTTCAAGACTTCGATGCCTGTCAAAGGGTGAAGCTCCCACGCGGTCGCGCGCCAATCGACGGGGTTGCCGGGCGCTGTGTTCTCCGACTCGTCGGCGTGCCCGCTGTCATAGAGGAGCCAGCCCTCGAAGCGGCAGCGGCGACCGAGCAGCTCGCGCCGGAGCGCGCCGAACGACCAGTCGAGACCGCGTGCGCGTGCCGCGTCGCGCGCGCGCGGCGTCACTTCGACGACGACCGTCTCCTCGGTCGGCGCGTCAGGCCGACGCGCGAGGTGGATGTGTATGTCGCGGCGCGTGAACGAGAAGCAGTTTGCCGATTCGACGCTGCCTTCTCTTACATCGCTCACGTAGCCTTCGACGGCGGCGGCGCGCGACTCAGACCAGCGCGCGCTATCGTCACCGGGTTGCAGCAGCGCGTCGAGCGTGACGGAGCGGTCGAAGTCCGCGTCCAACGGAATGGCCGTGCGATTTTTGCGCGAGGCGAGGGCGCGCGCGGCGGGCGTCGGCGCGCAGCCGCCCTGCGGGCACGGCGCGAGCGTGAGGACGAGCGCCGCCGCGAGCAGGACGATCGCCGCACAGATCAGTAAAGCTCTCCGTTTGTTTGACACGCGGTTTTCGAGAAACTGTTCGCGCCGTGAATAAAGCGCGTGGAGAAAAAAGAAGGGCAGCGCCCCTTCGCGTGAAAGGGCGCTGCCGTTTTTTGGCGGACGCGTTCCTGTGTCTGAAGCCTCGGAAGGCTTCCGCGAGAGAACCGCCCCCTCTTTGTCGGGGCGGCGTTCGATCCCGCCGTCCGCTAAACTTGATCGGCTCTGGCTACACTACCGTGCGCCGACCCGACAACAGGTTGATGACGAAGATCACGAGCGCGACCACGAGCAGCAAGTGAATCAACCCACCGCCGACGTGCGCGACCAGACCGAGTAACCACAGCACCAACAACACCACGAGAATCGTCCAAAGCATAACTAATCCTCCTTTTTACTTAACCCCGTCAGAAGTTTTTGAACTGCCGAACCCTCGCCACAGAGAGTTTGCAACGGGTGTGCCAGTTGACCATGCTGCGCGCCGCGCGTGCGTCTAAGCGGCTAAAATAAAGCGTTTGCCTGTGACCTGCGCCGCCCTGCGAGAAATTCCGCCGCCGCCACGCGAGCGTGCGTTGTACTGAAACCCGCCAACCTGTTCAACTAGGCGAGTGTTCCTGTTCGATTCAGAGGCACGCGGCATTATTCACCCGAACGGGCGGCGCGTCTAGTCTTATCGTCGGACTTTAATTCGAGCGCATGGCAGGGCGGCGCGCGAGGCGGGCTGAATCTTCTGACGAAGAGATAAGCGTTTGGACAGAGCGCGACAGCGATACTTACTCGGAGAAGAGGCGTTCGTACTCCGCCTTCGTCCTGCCGTAACACTCGCACGCCATCGACGTTAATCTTTCGCGGTCGAGAATCGTGACGAAGCCGCGCTCGTAGTTGATCAGTCCGGCGTCCTTCAGTTTGATGGCCGTCTCGGTCACGCTCGCGCGCCTGACGCCGAGCATCGCGGCGAGGTACTCGTGCGTGAGCCGCAACTCCTGCGAGCCGACGCCGTCGGACGACATCAGCAGCCACTTGCACATCCGCGCTTCGATCTTGTGCAGCGCGTTGCAGGCGGTCGCCTGCGAGCCGACGACGACGACGGTGTGGATGTAGCGGTTCAACCACTCGCGCAGCGGGCGGCTGCGTTCGTAAGCCTCACGCAGGATGTCTGCCCTGATGCGGATCGCCTCGCCGGGTATCTGCGTGAAGGTCGGCATCGGCGTCTGCCGCGCGCCGAGCAGGATGGGCACGCCGGACATGCCCTCGCGTCCGATTGAGCCGGACTCGGCCATCGCGCCGTCCGCCATCTGCGTCACGAGCGAGAGCAGGCAGTTGACGGGAAAGTAGGCGTGGCGGATCGGTTCGTCGGGGATAATGGCGTGCTCGCCGTGGTGCAGCGAGACGCGCTCGAAGTGCGGGCGCAGCGCTTCGAGTTCCTCGCCAGGTATTTTCGCCAGCAGTCGGTTCTCCATCGGACTCTCCAAAAATCAGACTGCGCTTCGACGCAACATTACCCGATCCGTTTCCGGCAGACAACGGCTCTTCTGTGCCCGCGCGACTCAACAGTCGTCCGAGCGAACCCATAACCCAGTTCTGCCCGCGCCCGGCATCAATTGTGAGGGAGTGGTGAGGAAGGATGAGGAAGAAATCTGCGGCTGATGAACCTAGCCCTGTTCCGATCCGGACACGGCTGATTTGCGCCCGCGCCGCTTCCCGCCCTTCCTGCCCGCGCCCTTCTTCGGCCCGCGCTTCTTCCCGGCGCGCTTCTTATACGCGCGCTTGGTCGGCGCAGCTTGCGCCGCGGCGGTCGGGCGAAACTCTGCGACCGCTTGCAGAATCGCTTGCAGCCCGTAAGATTCGCACAGCCAGTTGACGAGGGCTTTCGGGTCGCGCGAACTGAACAGAACGAGGTCGTTGCTACTTTTCCTGCTAGGCATAATGTTGGAGGTCCCTTCTTCTAACGTAGTTGGTAGTGCTCGTGTCCTGATATTACTATAGCCCGGTCGTGAAGCAGTATCGCCGGACGCCGGTCGGGGCAGAGAGCGGCACGCGCGTCCGGCGGTGAAAGACCTGAGGTGAAGCGATGAGCGAGGCGGAAGCGGTCGCGTTGATTATTGCGGAAGCACGTGCGGAGGGCGACAGCGTGCTCGCGCTCGTGCGCGCCGGCGCAGACCCCGGCGCGGAGAGAATGCACCGACTCGTCTCGGCGCTGGCGGTCGTCTATCACGCGCTCGGCGGTCGTGCCGAGATAGATCGCAAGCTGGCGGGCGCACTCTTCGCGCTCGGCTCGGACGTGCCGCTCACGATCAGCTCGCTCGCGAACAAGGGTCACGTCTGGCGCAAGGAGTTCATGGAGACGGAAGTTTACGAACTCCTCGTCGGCGTCCAGAGCATCTTCGACGACCGCGAGTTCGAGGCGGACGCAAGCGAGACCGTCCATTAAACGGCGCGCGAGAGTTCTTAGCGCTGGCACGACTCACGAGACTGACGCGGAAACTCACTGATGTGCCGGAAGGATAAAAGGCGCATCGACGGACGACAGGAGCGGGAACATGATCGGTCTAAATATGCGCCTCACGAATCAAGCTGCTCTCACAGTTATAGCCTGCCTGTTATCCTCAGCCGTCTCCTACGCGAAGGAGTGGCGCGGCGTCACGCCCGGCAAATCCACGAGGGGCGACGTTGTGCGCCTGTTCAATCAGTGCTCTGACCCGGAAGCCCGTTGCGAGTTCGACTCAGATGAGGGAGGCGTATTCATCGTCTTTTCGGGTGCGTCCGCCGACTATTTCAAATGCGGCGCACCACTCCCCGCCGATACCGTGCTGCAAATGCAGGTCGCCCCCAAAGCGAAGCTGCAATTCTCCGATTTGAGGGGCAATGAAACCAGCTTCAAGGAACTCACCCCGCCCGATCCTGACAATTTCGATTATCAGGTGTACCTGGATGAAGAGTCGGGACTGCTCGTCAAAACGTCAGAGGGGGCGGTTCATCTGATCTCTTACCTCGCCGCCGCGAACGACAGGCGAGCCTGCCCCGGTTACTACGCCTTGGTAGAGTCTGCGTCCATGCACTTCCCGCGGCTCTGCAGTCTCCCCTTACCAGAGCTTAGCAAGTTCACCTCATCCGGGGGGATCACCGTAGGAGACGAGAGGGCTGCCTTGGATGAGTTCGCCGCCAAGTTGGTGGATGAGCCGTCCGCGCAGGCTTACATCATCGCCTACGCTGGCAGAAAGTCCCGCGCGGGCGAAGCCCTGGCTAGAGCCGACCGCGCGAAGACGTATCTCATCGTCCGGCATGGCATGGAAGATGGGCGCATCGTAACGATGGACGGCGGCTACCGCGAGACGGTAGCCGTGGAGCTATTCACCGTCCCTGCCGGCGCCGTCCCGCCTAGCCCGACGCCGACCATCGAGCCGAAGGACGTGCGCGCGACGCCCGGCAGGAAAGCCAAGAAGCCTACCAACTGACAGAAGGAATCATCTGGCGAAGTAAAAGCTGCACGCGAATCTCTACGCGCGGCTTTACTCATCATGCGTAACTCCCTCGGCAGTTGACCACCTCAAGTTTTGGTGTACCTTTGATGTACCTCAGGGCACTCGAACGGGTTCGACACTAGCTCCACGGGCACGGAGAATCGTTAATCTTCACAGGGAAGAGCATCGTCTGCTTTGGCGGCGAGGACTGGTGGTATCACCACCCGCACTCGAAGAACCACCTGATGCGTAGGTTTGCGCGCGCGGGCAATCGCGTCGTCTTCGTCAACTCGATCTCGATGGGGCTACCCGCGCTCTCGAACAAAGATTTGCTGCCGCGCATCCGGCGCAAGCTCGGCTCCTATGCCAAACTCGCGCGCACCACCGCAGAGGGCATCACGGTCGTCTCGCCCGCCGCACTCCCTTTCTATGGGAGTCGCGCCGCGCGCGCCGCCAACCGCCGACTCATCGCCGCGCAGATCGGCTTGCTCGCGCGGCGGCGCGGGCTGACGAAGCCGATCCTGTGGATCGCCATCCCGACCGCCGCCGAGATGATCGGCGCCTTCGACGAGTCGCTCGTCGTCTATCACGTCTCGGATAAGTACGACGCGAATTTGATGGATCACTCGACCGACCCCGCGACCATCCGCCGCCTGCACGAGCGCGCCATCGAGCGCGCCAATCTCATCTTCTACTCCGGTCGCAAACTGCTCGACGAGGCGACGCAGGGGCTCGAACGATCACACCTGCTCGAACAGGCCGTGGACTTCGACCACTGGTCTCGCGTCGGCTGGCAGGGCGCGGGCGCGCTCGCCGTCGCGCCGGAGATTGAGAGGATTCCGCGCCCGCGCCTCGGCTACTTTGGGGCCGTCGAGCCATGGCTTGTCGATCAGGAGTTGATCAAACGCGCGTCGCGCGAGCGTCCACAGTGGCAGTGGGTCTTCATCGGCAACAAGTCGCGCGGGATGGAGATCGAGAGCCTGCCGAACGCGCACTTCCTCCCGCCCGTCGCTTACGAAGAGCTGCCGCACTACGCCGCGGGCTTCGACGTGTGCGTGCTGCCCTGGGAGACAGAGCGCGCGTTCACCTCCTACGGCTCGGCGATCAAGGTGCGCGAGTATCTCGCCACGGGCAAGCCCGTCGTCATCTCGCCGCTCCCCGAATACGAGCCGATGAATGATGTGCTCCGCATCGCCCGCAGCCAGGAAGACTTTTTCCGCCTCGTCGAAGACGCGCTCACTGAACGCGACCCTCAGGCCGCGCGCCGCCGACAGGCCGCGGTCAGAGACGGAACGTGGGACGCGCGCGCCGAATGGGTCAGCGATTTGATTGAAGCCGCATTGGCGAAGCGGGATAATGGTTAGCTGTTAGCTATTAGCTGTTAGCTTTTAGCCAGAAGGAAATGTTTTGGCTCTGAGCTAATAGCTAACAGCTAATAGCTAATAGCTCCCAAATGAAACAACTTCTGCAAAATTTGAAGAACGGCGAGGGCCGGGTCGCGGAGGTGCCCGCGCCGGTGGCGCAGGCCGGGCGCGTCGTCGTCCGCACCGCCGCGTCGCTCGTCAGCGCGGGCACCGAGCGCGCCGTCGTCGAGCTGGGGCGCAAGAACCTTTTGGCAAAGGCAAGGGAGCGCCCCGATCTCGTCCGCAAGGTCGTCGAAAAAGTTAAGACGGAAGGACTCGCGAGCACGCTCGGCTCCGTACGCGAGAAGTTGGATGAGTCGCACGCGCTCGGCTACAGCGCGGCTGGGATCGTGACGGAAGTCGGCGCGGGCGTGTCGGAGTTTCGCGCAGGCGACCGCGTGGCGTGCGCGGGCGCGGGCTACGCGTCGCACGCGGAAGTGTTGAGCGTGCCGAAGAACCTGTGCGTGCGTCTGCCCGACGCGGTTGATTTCGAGGCGGGCGCGTTCGCTACCTTGGGAGCGATTGCGTTGCAGGGCGTCCGACTCGCGGAGCCGACGCTCGGCGAGTCGTTCGTCGTCGTCGGCCTCGGACTCGTCGGTCAGCTCACCGCGCAACTGCTCGGCGCAAGCGGCTGCCGCGTCTTCGGCGTGGACACGGACGCCGCGCGCGTCGAACTCGCACGCAGCCTCGGCGCGGACGACGGCGCGGTGCTGCGACCCGACGACGCGGCGGACGAAGCGGTGCGCCGCGCTGTCGAGTCGTGGACGCGCGGGCGCGGTGCAGACGGCGTTGTCATCACGGCGGCGACGCGTTCGAGCGCGCCCGTCCGGCTCGCGGGCGCGGTCTCGCGCCTCAAGGGGCGCGTCGTCGCCGTCGGCGCGGTCGGCATGGACGTGCCGCGCGATCTCTACTTCGCGCGCGAGCTGACCCTTCGGGTCTCGATGTCCTACGGCCCCGGTCGCTACGACCCCGATTACGAGGAGCGCGGACACGACTACCCTCTGCCTTATGTGCGTTGGACGGAGGGGCGCAACCTCGAAGCCTTCCTCGACATGGTGGCACGGGGGCGTGTGACGCCCGCGCCACTCGTCACGCACCGCTTCCCCATCGAAGAGGGCGAGCGCGCTTACAAACTGATCGCGGGCGACACGCATGAGCCCTACCTCGGCGTGCTGCTGACTTACGACCCGACGCGCGAGCTGGCGGAGACGATTGAGCGGCGACGCGAAGTCGGCACGGGCGCGAGCGTTGGCACGACGGATGCGCGCGGCGGCGCGGAGCAGTCCGCGGCGGGCGGCGAAGGTCGTCGGCGTGAGTCACGCGTGAGCGTCGGGCTGGTCGGGGCGGGGGCTTACGCGCGG
>JBJMGS010000278.1:0-18700 GCA_045807785.1 Pyrinomonadaceae bacterium | reverse complement strand
CGGCGTTGGCGCCCGCGGCGAGCAACGCTTCGAGCGTCGCCGGTTCGCGCGACGCGGGACCCAGCGTCGCGAGTATCTTGGCTCTCCTCATGGTTTCGTTAATCGTAAATCGTAAATCGTGAATAGACAAATGCCGCAGCCGTTCGAGCCCGACGATTCACTATTTTCGATTCGCGCTTAACGATTAACGATTGAGATTTACGAGCCTTGCAGCGCCGACAGGATGGTGCTCTCCATCTCTGGCGGCACGCTCTCGTCGAAGCCGATGAAGTGTTTGACGAGGCGACCCTTGCGGTCGAAGACGTAGGTCTGCGGGATGGTGTCGTCGGTGCCGAAGTAGAGCGCGTTCATCGCGTCGTCCGGGTAGCCGAGCGGGTAGGGAATGCCGAACTCTTTGACGAAGTCTGAGACTTTCGCGCGGTCGTCGTCGCCGCCGACGTTCAGGCCGACGACCTGTAATCCTTGCGCGCCGTAGCGGCGCTGCAACTCGATGAGGTGCGGCGTCTCGTTGCGGCACGGCTCGCACCAGCTCGCCCAGAAATCTATGACGAGCACTTTGCCCTGATAGTCCGAAGGGCGCGCGCGCCTGCCGTCGAGCATCGTCCAAGTGCTCGACGTGAGGTTCGCGCCGCCACCGTCGGCAGAGCCGTGCGCGGCGGAGACGGGCGGCATCGGGAGCGACGTGCGCGGCGGCGTGCTCCCGCGCGGCGTGTTCGCGTTCGTGTCGGGCTTGTAGGAGATCGACTCCTTTGTGTAGTCGGGTCGCGTGCACGCGGCGGACGCGAGCAGGAGCGCGAGGAGGGTGATCGCCGGAAAGATTTTCATGCCAAGTTGCCCGCGCGTCGTGGGCGCGACTTACTGCTGCGCGCCGTCCGGAGAAATCTGCTGCTCCAACTCTTCGACCGAGGGTCGCTGTTCGTGCGCGGGCACGCGGTAGCTCTCGTCCGCCCAGTTACCGAAGTCGATCAGCTTACAGCGCTCGGAGCAGAACGGGCGGTACGGGTTGTCCTTCAACTCAACGGGCTTCTTACAGATCGGACACTTCATGAGTCGAAATTAAAAGGGCGAAAGGTGAAAGTCAAGAAGCCCGCGCCGCCCGACTTTCACCCCCGCCCGTCCAACTTTCGCCCTGAATTAGACCGCCGCCGCGACGGGCGGGTGCTTGAGGAGAATCTTGCGATCCACGAAATCTATGACGCCCGCGCGGCGCAGATCGTTTAAGCGTACGGTAACGCTCTCACGCGTCGAGCCGACGATGGAGGCGATCTCGCGGTGCGGCAGCGCGATGTCGATAAGCACGCCGTCCTCCGCCGCGCGACCGTACCGCTCGGAGAGGTCAGCGAGCAGCTTTTCGAGGCGCGCCGGGATGGCGTCGAGCGCGAAATCCGCGACGCGGCGCTCGGAGCGCGAAAGTCGTTGACCGAGCAGCCGCAAAGTGTGATGATTGAGTTCGCGACTCTCCCCCATCGCCATCCGGAAGTCCCCCACCGGGATGCGCAGCACACGCGAGTTCTCGAACGCGGCGGCTGACATCTGGTGCTCCCCCGTCGTCGTGAAGAGTGCGAACTCGCCGAAGAGGTAGCCCTGCGGCATGATGTCGATGACCGCCTCGCGACCCGTCTTCGGCTCGACGCTGCACAGCTTGACGCGCCCGCGCGCGACCAGGTAAACGGCGTCCGCCACGTCGCCCGCGCGGTACACGAAACGGCGCCGCCGCAAATCGAGCGCGCCCGACGAGGCGGCGAGTTGCCGGATCAGGTCTTCGGCCAGGCCGACGCCGATCTCCGAGTGGCGGATGATTTCCGCGCGCTCGGCGGCGGTCAGATCGCAGGCTCTGCGGTGTGGCATGTTGGGGGAACCTCGGAAAAATTCTGCCGCCTCGGGGCGCTGACAGTTTGCCCACTGGCGCGATGCAAGGAAGTGTCGCGGAGCGGTTTTAGCGAAGTAGTACGGAAGTCGAAAGTAGATGCTGACAAGGACGAGGGCTGACGGAAACGCGCGGACGCGGCGACTGCAAAGCGTTGGGACTATGTATTCACCTTCGTAAGGATTTCGGCAAGCAGTGCAACCGAACGCGGGCGGCGCAGCATCCGTCCCTTGTTAAGCAGGCACTCTAGCATGAAGCGGGAAGGCGCGCAAGACCCTCTTTGGGGGCGCGCGCGGGCAATAATCGAGCGAAATTTTATGCTGAGCAAGTTCAACGTGCTGCTCGTCGAGGACGACGCAGACAAGCAGCAACTCCTGAAAGTCGCGCTCCAGATGGCGGGCTATAACGTGCAGACGGCGAATGACGGCGTCGAGGGCCTGCTCGCCGTCGAGTCGCATCAGCCCGACCTGATCGTGACCGACGTGATGATGCCCAACATGGACGGCTACGAGATGGTCAGGCGCGTCAGGGCGAACCCCGCCACGCGCTTCATCCCCGTCATCATCCAGACCGCCGCCCGCGGCGGCGCGGACGACATCCGGCGCGGCGCGGATGTGGGCGCGCTCGGCTACATCACCGACCCGACCGATCTCGACCTGCTCTTAGCCCGCGCGCGTACGCTGCTCGATTTCAAGAACTACCTCGACTCGTGTGAGGAGGCGGCGTTCACCGATCACCTGACGGGCTTGGCGAACCGGCGGCGCTTCGAGCGGCAACTGGAGCGCGAGGTCTCGCGCACGCGCCGCTTCGAGCGACCGTTCTGCCTGCTACTCCTGGACATCGATCTCTTCAAGCGCGTTAACGACACCTACGGCCACGACACGGGCGACGACGTGCTGCGCCGGCTCGCCAACACCTTGCAGGCGGGGACGCGCGGCATCGACACGGCGGCGCGGATCGGCGGCGAAGAGTTCGCCGTGATCCTGACCGAGACGGACTTTGACCACGCGCTCGAAGTCGCTGAACGCCTGCGCGTGAGCGTCGCCGAGACGCAACTCCCCGTCGCCGGGCACGTCACGGTCAGCATCGGCCTCGCCGAGTTCAACCCGCAGTCGCGCGAGGCGCGCGAGCTGGTCGCCGCCGCCGACGCCGCGCTCTACGAAGCCAAACGACAGGGGCGCAACCGCGTCTGCTGCTTCGACGCCGCAGGCGCGAACCCCAAGCCCGCCGTGGGCGTATCATAAGAGCGATTAGCTGTTAGCTGTCAGCTTTCTGAAACCGGAGCAGCTTGCGGGCACGCCGTAGCTTTGGTTTTGCTAACAGCTAACAGCTAATCGCTAACAGCTTCTTCGGAGGTCTTCATGCCAGACTATAAGGATCGCTTGGGCGAGTGGGGCGACGCGGCGCGGCGCAAGGCGCGCGAGCTGGACGAGAAGTACAAGATCAAGGAGCGCGTTGAGGACGGCGCGCGCGCGGCGCAGGATGCAGCGAAGCGCGGGGCCTCACGCGTGGCGTCCGAGGCGGAGCACGCGCGCGAGGAAGCCGAACGGGTGGGCGCCGAGTTTGAGGCGAGCGGTCGCGCCGGGGAACTGCGCGATCAGGCGAAGCAGGCCGCCGGGGAAGCCGAGCGGGCGGCGCGCGCGGGCGTCGAGAAGCTGCGCGACGCGGGGCAGGCGGCGGGCAAGCGCGCGGGCGAGGTCTTAGGCGGCGCGAAGAAGCACTACGAGCGCGCGTCGAAGGTCGTCGGTACGGGCGCGGGCGTGGCGCGCCTCACCTCCGCGACGAACGCGGGCGCGCGCAGGGCTTACGAGTGGGCGCGGGCGAATCCGAAGCAGGCGGTGTTGGTCACGCTCTCGGTCGCGGCGGGCGTGCAGGCGGGCGCGGTCTTCCCGTCGCTCGACGGTGTGCTCCTCGGCGCGCATCCGCACTGGCTGACCTACTCGGCGCTGCCCGTCTGGGCGATGCAGCGCGCGGGCGCGAAGTTCGACAGCTACCTCAGAGAGCGCGAACAGTTGATCGAGCAGGGCGACTTGAGCGAGGCGGAGCGCAAGCGCGCAGAGTTCGAGCGCTCTATCGTGCGCTACGTCGGGGCGCCCCTGCTCGGCGCGTTCAGTTGCGCGGCGGGCGTGGCGATGTGGGCGCAGATTTTCCAGCCGGGCACCATCGTCGGCGCGCCCATCGGCTGGCTCGTCGGCGGGAACCCTCTCCTCTCCGGCATCTGGCTCTTCGGCAACGGCGTCATCTGCCTGCAACAGGGCTACAAGTTTTTTATGATTGCCTTGAAAGACCAGCGCGAGGCGGAGCGCATTGTGCGCGAGTTGAGAGGCCTGCTGCCCGCGGCGGCGACCGCATAAACTTAAAAGACGTCGGCGCGAGCCAACTCTCTCGTGCGGGCGCGGCATCTCTGCAACAGTATAGAGAGGGGAGTCGAGCCCATGAACACCAGACGTTTCTTTCTGCGTCTCGCCGTCGCCGTCATCACCTTCCTCGTCGGCTGGACCGCCGCCATGCTCTTCGGCGCGGCGCGTCCCTCAGTTTATGAGGTGACACCGTATCGCGTCGTCATCGTCCGCGACTACACGACGACGACGCCGCGTTTCGAGCACGCGCCGTGCGGCTCTTACGAGATGCGCCACGCCTTCGCATGGCGCGTCGAGCACGGCGATGACTTCGACGCGCCGGTTCCGCCGCCCCCGCCGCCGCCGCCCGCTGGCCTGCGCTGAAAAGAATCCACGTCGCCGGACGTTTTGTCGGGGCGGGGACGAGCCGTGCCCCGGCAAATTATTTAGCGTCGCGTCTGTGCGAACATGTCTTAGCAGAAAGTAAGAGAGTTTGATGTTCAAGCCCCGCGCGCTGCGCCTCTGCATCCTCACGATCCTCGTCTTTCAATTCGTCTCGTGGCGGCGACCCGCGGCGGCGCAGGTGGCGAGCGGCGCGTCGCCCGTCGTGGGCAAGACCGACGCGGCTGATGCCGCCGATCGTCGCCGTCAGACTTTCGAGATCGTGTGGCAGACCGTTAAGGATTACCACTTCGATCCGACCTTCGGCGGCGTCAACTGGGACGCGGTCAAAGTCGAGTTCGCGCCGCGCGTCGCGCAGGCGCGCACCGACCGCGAGCTGCACTGGCTGCTCCAGCAGATGCTGAACCGTCTCGGCAAATCGCACTTCGCCGTCATCCCGCCCGAAAGCATCCCAGCCCTCTCTGACGAAACTGACGCCGACGACGACGCGGCGGGTGCGGAGGGCGACGCGCCGAAGAAGAAGCCCGCGCCGGACAACCTCAACATCACCGAGCGGCTGACGCACGGCATCGGGATTGACCTACGGGTCATCGACGGCGCGGCGGTCGTCACGCGCGTCGAGCCGAACTCGACCGCCGCGCGCGCCGGACTGCGCACAGGCTTCGTCATCAAGAGCGTGGGCGGCGAGTCCGTGCGCCGCATCCTGCGCGAGTTGGATCAGGCGGTCGTCCTACAGCCCGCCGTGCGCCACCAGATTCCGGCGGAGATCCTCTACGAGCACTTCAACGGCGAGCCCGACACCTCCGTCAGCGTCGGCTATCTCGACGCGCGGAATCTGTTGCATCGCGTCGTCGTCAAGCGCGAGAAGCTGCGGGGCGAGATGAGCGCGCCGCTGCAAGCTTTCCCGCCGCAGTTCGTCGAGTTCGAGTCGCGCCGTCTGCCGAACGGCGTCGGCTACATCCGTTTCAACGTCTTCGCCGCGCCTGTGATGGAGAAGTTCTGCGCGGCGCTGCGCGGGTTCGCGGGCGCGCCGGGCGTCGTCATCGACCTGCGCGGCAACCGCGGCGGGATTCTGGGGATGCTGCAAGGTCTGGGCGGCCTGCTCGAAGATCACGACGCTGTCTTCGGTGAGATGCGCACGCGCGACGGCGGCGCGATCTTTCGCGTCACGCCCGCGCGCCACCCCTACGCGGGCGCGCTCGCCGTGCTCATCGACGACGAGAGCCAGTCGGCGAGCGAGATGTTCGCGAGCGGCTTGCAGGAGTCCGGGCGGGCGCTGGTCGTCGGCGAGCGCAGCGCGGGGGCGACCTTGCCTTCGGTGGCGAAGGAGCTGCCGACGGGCGCGATCCTGCAATACGCCTTCGCCGATTTCGTCTCGGCCTACGGCAAAGTCCTCGAAGGACAGGGCGTCAAGCCGGACGTGGCGATCAAGCTCGACCGGCGCTCGCTCCTTGCCGGGCGCGACGCGCAACTCGACACCGCCGCCGCGCTCATCGTGCCGGGCGCGGGCTCGACCGTGAGACTGCCGAGCTACAGCCCGGTCACGCTGCCGGACGACGGGGAGACGATCGTGGCGGGACAGATACCGAAGAACGACTTGACAGGTGGCGTCGATCCGCGCGCCGTGCCCGTCATCGAAAAATATGTGCAGGCTCTCGGCGGGCGCGAGGCGTTGGAGAAGATCACGAGCCGCGTCTCGACCGGCACGTTCGAGGGCTTGTCGGCGGGCGTCGCTTCGGGCGGCACGGTCGAACTCGTCGAGAAGTTTCCCGATAAGTCCGTCATCACGCTCACCGTGCCGAGCGTCGGCGTCATGCGCCGCGGCTTCACGGGCGCTTACGGCTACGAGCAGTTCACGCTCGTCGGCTTCCGCGAGATCAAGGGCGCGGAACTCGACGCCATGCGGCTCGCTTCCGACTTTCGCTGGGGGCTCGATCTAACAAGTCACTACCCGAAGATGGTTTTCACAGGGCGCGAGAAGGTGGGCGAAGTGGACGCCGACGTGATCGAAGCGACGCCGGAGCGCGGCTACACGACCAGGCTCTACTTCGCCACCCGGACGGGTCTGCTCCTGCGGCAGGACGCAGTCTTCTACGAGGACTACCGCGAAGTTGACGGCGTGCGCCTGCCCTTCCTCACGCGTAGCCCCGCCATCACGATCAGGCTCAAAGAGGTGAAGCATAACGTCCCCGTCGCCGACACAGCCTTCGCCGAGCACGAAGACTGCTTCACGAAGTGAGCGGCGCGCGCTTAAGTGATGCTGACGGGGAAGGGCTCGAAGCAGAGCAGGAAGACGGCGAGCGTGGCGAGCGCAACGAAGACGCGCACGCGACCGAGCGAAGCCTCCTCGTGCATGGCGCGCGGATGCGGCAGGCGCAGCATGATGAAGAGCAGGACGACGTAAACGAAGCCGCTCGGCGCGTGATGCCACAGCCAGCCGAGCGCGGAGACGACAGCCATCCCTGCGAAAGCCGCGCGACCAACCCACCTGTGCGCGCCCTCGCCAAAGACGGAAAAGACCGCGTGCCCGCCGTCTAATTGCCCGACCGGCAGCAAATTCAGACTCGTCACGAGCAGCCCGATCCACGCCGCGAAGTAGAAGGGGTTCGGCGCGGCGTTTGTGATGTCCGCGTGCAGTGCGCGCGCGTAGAGTCGCAAGAGCGGCGGGTCGTTGAAGAAGATGAGGGAGCCTGAGTCCGCCGCGACTGAAGTTGAGACCGGCGCGGGGTGCATTGTCAGGATCGCGGCGATGGCGACGGGGATGATGACGAGGAAGCCCGCGAGCGGGCCGGCGACGCCGATGTCGAAGAGCGCGCGCCGCGTCGGGATCGGCGACTTGATCTTGATGAACGCGCCGAACGTGCCCGCGAGGAACAGCGGCGGCGCCGGGATGAAGAACGGCAGCGTCGCGTCAACGCCGTAGCGCCGGCACGCGACGTAGTGGCCCGACTCGTGCGCGAGCAGAATTGAGAGCAGCGCGGCGGCGAAGGTTAAGCCCTGAATGATAAGCGACGGATGCACCGCCGCGTACTTGCAGATTTCCGCGACGGCGAGCGCGTAGTAGGCGGGGACATAGAACAGATAACCCGCGAGGTGCGCGGGCGCGGCGAGGTGCGGCTCGACCGGCGCGTCCGTCGGGATCGCCTGCATCACGCCGGCGAAGGTGCAGGCGAGGGCGGTCAGCAGAAAGAGCGCGGCGCTGCGCGCCCACTCGCGCGCCGTCGGTCGCGCCGCCTGCCTCTGATACGGAATCGTGCCGGGGTGGGCGACGAAAGGCTGAAAGGGTCGGAGGGTGTCGGACATAAAAGCGGTGACGGGTGACAGGTGACGGGAAAGAATTAGGAGTCTGGGGTCGGCAGCCTCTGACTACAGACTCGCGACCCCAGACTCCTGACCTCACCTCGTCACGGTTGACGGTTTACCCGTCACGGCATTTCCGGCGTTTCGGTGTCGTGCCCCTCGCCGGTCGAGAAGCCGTGTGCCTGTAGCTCCTTGCCGGGCTTGAAGCGGATGGTCTTGCCCTGCGGGATGGCGACCTCTTCGCCGGTGCGCGGGTTGCGCCCCACGCCGCGCTTGCGCGGCTTGACGATGAAGACGCCGAAGCCGCGCAGCTCGATGCGCTCGCCGCGCGAGAGCGCCTCCTTCATTGAGTGGAAGAGGGCGTCCACCGCCTGCTCGGCCTTCATTTTCGGGACGCCCGTGCGGTCGGCGACGCGGTTGACGATGTCGAGTTTAATCACGGCTCCTCCTGCCTCCGTCCGTTCGAGTTAAGTTAAGTGATCATTGCGAATAAGGCGCGCGCCGCGTCGCGTCCGATGATAGAGACGCGCGCGCGCGGCTGTCAAGGATGCGGCCTCGTGAGCGCCGCGGCGAGGCGCGTTGACAAAGCGCGGGGCGCGCGGCAAACTCGAAAACGAGACACACGGTCGAGTTCTTTTAGACGAGACGACGGATTGGGGCGCAATGTTCGGACGCAAGAAAACGGCGGGGCTGCACTTCGGTCACATC
Source organism: Pyrinomonadaceae bacterium (assembly GCA_045807785.1). Lineage (GTDB taxonomy): Bacteria > Acidobacteriota > Blastocatellia > Pyrinomonadales > Pyrinomonadaceae > JAIVGV01. The sequence continues at coordinate 10,084 of JBJMGS010000278.1, read as the reverse complement.
ACGTTCGAGGACGACGGCGACATCGCGGTGCAGCGCGTCGGCGACGAGGCGCGCCAGCACTTTTGGTCGGAGGCGCGCCTGCTCTTGCGCGATCTCATCTTCGCCCTTTTGGTTGCCGCGCTCTTCGTCGTCTTCATCGTGCAGCCCGTCAAGGTCGAGGGCACTTCGATGCTGCCGCGCCTGCACGACGGCGAGCGCATCTTCGTCAACAAGCTGGTCTATTACCACATCCCGAAACTCGCGCGCGGCGACATCATCGTCTTCTGGTACCCGGACGATCCCGACAAGAGCTACATCAAGCGCGTCATCGGCCTGCCGGGCGAGCTGCTCGAAATCCGCGACGGCATCATCTACGTCAACGGGGTCGAGCTGAAGGAGCCCTACATCGAGCCGGCACGCAACGTCGCGCGCCTGAACCACTCGCCCGTCCTGATCAAGCCGCACTACTACTTCGTCGCGGGCGACAACCGCGATCAGTCTTACGACTCGCGTTCGTGGGGGCTCGTGCCCGAAAAATACATCTACGGCAAGGCGCTCTTCCGCTACTGGCCCCTCTCGGAGGCGAGCGTCATCCGCCACGAGACTGACTACCCGCTCAACTCGCCGCGGGGCGGCGTGCCCACGCCGGAGCCGGAGGACGTGGAGCCGTGAGGGAGCCGATAGCTGATAGCTATTAGCTGTTAGCGGTTAGCCAGAAGGGTCGGCTTTCAGCTTCCGCCGTAACTCTGTTCCTGCTTTCGTCTTGCTAACAGCTAATAGCTAATAGCTATCAGCTCATCGCTCCATGCTCGACTGGCTCAAGCCGCTGCTGCTGATCTTCTACGCGCCCGGGCGCGCGCTGGCGCTGGTGCGTGACCGCGCGCCGCTCGGCACGGCGGCGCTCGTGGCGCTCGCGGCGCAGGTGGCGCACGAGTTGGTCGCGCGCTGGCAATATGTCGCCGGCGGCGTTCCGGCAGGCGGGGCGCTCGTCGTCTTCTCGCTCGTGCGCGGCGCGGTCGGCACGCTGCTGCTGCTCGTCTGCATCTTTGTCCCGGCCCTCGTCTTCATCTCGAATCTGTTCGAGCGGCGCGCGAGCTTCGGCGTCGTCTTGCAGCAGGAGTATGCCTCGGTCGCCTCCGTCGTGCTCTACGCGTGGGCGGCGGCACACCTCGTCTCGCTGCCGCTCGTGCTGCTGGCGCGCGCGAGCGGCTTCGAGGCGGACGTCATCGCGCGCAGCCGACAGCTTATCGAGGACTTCGCCGCGCAGAGCGGCGCGCCGCCGCAGGACATCGCCGTCGCGCTCGACCCGCAGGAGCAGGCGCGCAGCTTCGCCTCGACGCTCGCGCTCCCCTTCGTCGCCGTCTGGACGCTCGTCGCTGTGCGGCAGGCTTTCCGCGCGAGCTGGCTGCGCACGCTCTTGATCACGGCGGGCGGCGTCGTGGCGATCATCCTCATCTCGCCGTTCCTGCGGCTGGCTGGCGCGCTCTTCTCGTCGCCTTTTCTACTGCTGCTCCTGTTCTTCATGCTGCGCGGCTACTTCACGGACGTGATGAGCGCGCAGCGAGCGCGCGCGTCGTTCCGGCAGAACCTCGAAGCTTCGACACTGAACCCGGCGGATGCCTCGGCCCATTACAACCTCGGCCTCATCCACCTCTCGCGCAAAGAGCTTGAGCCGGCGCGCGAGCGCTTCCATCGCGCCGTCGAGATCGACGCCGAAGAAGTTGACTCGCATTACCAGCTCGGTCGCATCAGCCGGATGCAGGGCCGCTACAGTGACGCCATCCAGCATTTCAGCGAGGTCGTCACGCGCGCGCCCGACCACGCGCAGCACGAAGTCTGGCGCGAGATCGGCGCGACCTACCTCGCCGCCGGGCAGTTCGACGACGCCCTCGACGCGCTCGAACGTTTCCTCGACCACCGCTCGTCGGACGCCGAAGGCTTGTACCTGAAAGGTCGCGCTCTCGCCGGTCTCGGTCGCGGTCGCGAGGCGGCGGACGCCATGCGCGCCTGCATCGAAGCCGTCAAGACGGCGCCCGCTTACAAGTACCGCACCGACAAACGCTGGCTCAACGAGGCGCAGCAGTTCTTACGCACACAGGCATGACGCAATCGAACATGACGCAATCAAAGTCCGCGCTGCTCGCGCTCGAAGATGGACGCACCTTTCGTGGTCGCTCGTGGGGGGCGGAGGGAGAGGTGTGCGGGGAGATGGTCTTCAACACTTCGATGTCGGGTTATCAGGAGGTGCTGACCGATCCGTCCTACGCGGGGCAGATCGTGTGCATGACGTACCCTTTGATCGGCAACTATGGCGTGAACGCGGCGGACTCGGAATCGGCGCGACCGTGGGTCGAGGGCTTCGTCGTCAGAGAGGCGAGCCGGACGGCTTCGAGCTGGCGCGCCGAGGAGACGCTCGACGCATACCTGAAGCGCTGGAACATCCCGGCGATTGATCACATCGACACGCGCGCGCTCGTGCGTCACATCCGAGATCGCGGCGCGATGCGCGCCTGCCTATCCGCGACCGACGCCGACGAGCAGAGTGTCCTTGAGAAGGCGCGCAACTCGCAGCCGATGGAGAACAGGGAGCTGGCGAGCGTCGTCACGACGAAGAAAGCTTATGAGGTGAAGGCTGAGGGCGAGGAGCGTTTCCACGTCGTCTGCTACGACTTCGGCGTGAAGACGAATTCCTTGCGCGAGTTCGCGCGGCGCGGCTGCCGCCTGACGGTCGTGCCCGCGGCGACGCCCGCCGCGGAAGTCCTCTCGCTCAAGCCGGACGGCATCTTCCTCTCGAACGGCCCCGGCGATCCGGCTTCGATGACGGCGGTCGTCGAGGAGATTCGCGCGCTGACTGATTCGGGCACGCCGACCTTCGGCATCTGCTTCGGCCACCAACTGTTGGGGCGAGCCTTCGGCGGGACAACTTACAAGCTGCGCTTCGGGCACCGCGGCGGCAACCAGCCCGTGCGCGAAGAGTCGAGCGGCGCGGTCGAGATCACTTCGCACAACCACGGCTTCGCGGTCAGCGCGGAGAGCCTGCCCGCCGAAGTCGAAGTCACGCACATCAACCTCAACGACAATTGCGTCGAGGGGATGCGCCACAAACGCCTGCCAGTCTTCTCCGTGCAGTACCACCCGGAAGCCGCGCCCGGCCCACACGACGCCGAGCACCACTTCCGCCGCTTCGTCGAGCTGATGGAGCGCGCCCAATCCGGCGAGACAATTTCAACCTAGATAGCTTTCGGGAAAGATCGTCCGGACGCGTGCGGCTCAGGCCGGCGACTTCACGCCTTCGAGTGAGTCGTCGGTCGTCGCCGGCGCGTCCGCCTTGGCTGGCGCGTCCGTCGTCGCCTCGGCGGGTTTGAGCAGCGTGGCGACGAGCCCCTGATCGCGTCCGCGGTGCTCCATCCAGTGGCGGTAAGTGACGGAGAGGACGGCGATGAGCGGGATGGCGAGGAAGATGCCGGCCACGCCGGCCAGTTCCGCGCCCGCGAGGATGGCGAGGATGACGGCGAGCGGGTGCAGGTGGATGCCCGAGCCGATGATGCGCGGGTAGAAGACGTAGTCTTGCAGGATACGCAGCACGAGGAGGAAGAGGACGACCGCCGCCGCCGTGCCGCCCGAATGGAAGCTCGCGACGACCGTCGCGATGACGGCGACGGCGAGGGGCCCCGCGAGCGGGATGAACTCGAAAAAGCCCGCGATGAGTCCGAGCACGAGCGCGTAAGGTACGCCGAGCAAGATAAAGCCGAGCGTGCAGAGCAGTCCGATGAGGAGGCACGCGATGAGCTGCGCGCGGATGTAGGCGGCGAGCGCCGCGTTCACGTCCTGAAACAGCTCGTCGCCGCGCCAGCGGAGCCGTCCGCGCGGCAGCATCTGGAGGGCTGAGCGACGGAAGCTGTCGGCGTCCTTCAGGAGAAAGAAGGCGAGGATCGGGATCAGGATGAGCCACGGCACGTGCGCGATGATGACCGGCACCGTGTCCGCGACCGAGGTCTGGACGTACGCGCTGATGCTGTCGAAACCATTGCTGACCGTTCGCTTGACGGTCTCGCGCGCGCCCGGCGGGACGCGCTCGTAGAGTCTGTCTAAACTCTGCGCGCGTTCGGAAACGCTCTTGTAGTAAGACGGCGCTTGCTTGCCGAACTCGGCGAACTGATCGCCGATGGCGGGGAGCAGCAGGAAGATCGCCAGGCCGATGGAGCCGAAGATGGCGAGATAGACGATGCCGATGGCTAAGGCGCGCGGCATCAGGCGCGCGCGACCGCCGAGTTTGATCGGTCGGTGAACCAGCTCGACGAGCGGCGCGATCAGGTAGGCGAAGAAGATGGCGAGCACGAGCAGGAGCAGCACGCCCTGCAACTTATAGAGCGACCAGATGAGCGCCGCCACCGCCAGCACGACGATGAGCAGCCGCAGGATGATGCGCGTCTGCGCCCAGCTCGCCGCCCCCGCCACGGCGGTTGCCGACGCGGCAGCCGTCTCTGCCGCCGCCCCCGCCACCTCCTTTACGTCCTCTTTCTCGATCTTTTCTGCCACGGGAATGAAAGGATGAAGGATGAGGGATGAGGGATGAAAGTGAGATCACTCGACCCGAATGATCACGCCTTCATCCTTCATCCTTCATCCTTCATCCTTGCCTTTCAGTCATCATCGTAATCGATATTGGCGTGATCCATCTCCCACGTCGAGGCGGGCTCCCAGACGAGACCGCGCCACTCCTCGTCGGCGTTGACGAGCTGGAGCGCGGCGAGCGGCTGCACGGGGTTGCGCTCGACGCGTAAGACCTCGACCACCGCCGCGAGCCGCACCTTCGGCTCGTCCTCCTCCATCACGGAGAGCTGCACGCGGCTCCCGACCCGCGGCAGTTGGTGCAAGTGGACGAGCGCGCCCGCGGGGCCCACGTTCTCCGTCTCGCCCTCTGCCACGACGTGCTCGCCCGTCTCCTCGTCCCACTCCGCGCGCACCGGAAAGTAGGCGACGTAACGCTGCCCGATTCGCTGCTCAGTCTGTGCCATAAATTAAATCGGGTGTTAGGTGCCGGGTGTCGGGTGCCGGTCTTCTTTCTCACTGTGTTGAATGGCTCAAGCAGAGCCTAAAAGTTCGACCGACACCTGACCCCTGCCACCTAACACCCGCCCTTTCTATTCTTCTTCCTGCGCGCGCAGACGCTCGATGACGGAGAAGTCTTCGAGCGTGGTCACGTCGCCTTTGATCGCGCCGCTGGCGGCGAGTTCGCGCAGAAGCCTGCGCATGATCTTGCCGGAGCGGGTCTTGGGAAGCGCGTCCGTGAACGTGATCAGGTCGGGCCGCGCCAGCGCCCCGATCTCTTTCGTCACGTGGCGGCGCAGCTCTTCGTTCAACTCGTCGGACGGCGTGCGCGTGCCTTCGAGCGTGACGAAGGCGACGATGCCCTGACCCTTCAACTCGTCGGGGCGACCGACGACCGCCGCCTCGGCGACCGCCGGGTGCGAGACGAGCGCGCTCTCGATCTCCATCGTTCCCAGACGGTGTCCGCTGACGTTGATGACATCATCAACGCGCCCCATGATCCAGAAATAACCGTCGTGGTCACGGCGTGCGCCGTCGCCCGCGAAATAGACGCCCTCGATCTCGCCGAAGTAGGTCTGCCGGAAACGCTCGTCGTCTCCCCAGATCGTGCGCAGCATCGAGGGGAAGGGACGACGGATGACGAGGAAGCCGCCGAGATTGTCCGCGACGGGCTCGCCCGTCAGAGTGACGATATCGGCATCGATGCCGGGCAGAGGCTTCGTCGCCGAGCCGGGCTTGGTCGGCGTCGCGCCGGGCAGAGGCGAGATCATGATGCCGCCCGTCTCGGTCTGCCACCAAGTGTCAACGACGGGGCAGCGGTTGCCTCCGATCACTTCGCGATACCACATCCACGCTTCGGGGTTGATCGGCTCGCCGACGGTTCCGAGCAGGCGCAGGGAAGAGAGATCGTGTTTGCGCGGCCACTGTTCGCCCCACTTGATGAAGGCACGAATCGCCGTCGGCGCGGTGTAGAAGATGTTGACACGGTGACGCTCGATGATCGACCAGAAGCGGTCTGGCTGCGGGTGGTTCGGCGCGCCCTCGTACATCAAGGACGTCGTGCCGTTCGAGAGTGGGCCGTACACGACGTAAGAGTGGCCCGTCACCCAGCCGATGTCCGCCGTACACCAGTACACGTCTTCATCTTTAAGATCGAAGACCCACTTCGTCGTGAGATGCGCCCACAAGAGATACCCCGCGGTCGTGTGCAGGATGCCTTTGGGTTTTCCGGTCGTGCCCGAAGTGTAGAGGATGAAGAGCGGGTGCTCGCTGTCTAATTCTTCAGCCGCGCAGTTGTCATCAACCGTCTCGATTAACTCGTGCCACCAGTGATCGCGACCGTCCAGCATCGTCACTTCTGATCCGGTGCGGCGCACCACGACGCACGCTTCAATCGAAGGCGTCTCCTTCAACGCCTCGTCAACCGCCGCCTTGAGTTTCACCTCCGTGCCGCGACGGTAGCCGCCATCGGCGGTGACGACCGCGCGGCAGCCCGCATCGTTGATGCGATCCTTGAGGGCTTCGGCAGAGAAGCCGCCGAAGACGACCGAGTGCGTCGCGCCGATCCGCGCGCAGGCGAGCATCGCGATGGCGAGTTCCGGGATGAGCGGCAGGTAGAGCGCGATGCGGTCGCCCTTCGCGACGCCGAGCTTCTTCAAGGCGTTCGCGAAGCGGCAGACTTCGCGGTGCAGCTCCTCGTAGGTGAAGGCGCGCACCTCGCCCGGCTCGCCTTCCCACAGCAGCGCGGTCTTCGTGCGCCGCTCGGTCGTGAGATGGCGGTCGAGACAGTTGTAGGAGAGATTGGTCTTGCCGCCGACGAACCACTCGGCGTGCGGCGGCTCCCACTTCAAGACTGTGTCCCAGCGTTTGAACCAGTGCAACTCCTCCGCCATGCGCGCCCAGAAACCTTCGGGGTCGTTTGCCGCCTCGGCGCGCAAACGCTCGTACTCTTCCAGGGACTTGATGCGCGCCCGCGCCGCGAACTCGGCGGGCGGCGGGAAGACGCGCCGCTCGTCGAGCGTCGATTCGATGTTAGTCGTCGAGGTGGACATGATCTGTTGGATCGCCTCTTCGGAAACTCCGCGGCTCGCAAGCCCGCCCTTTCTGTCTTGCAGTCAGTCGTTGGCTCTGTGTACCACAGAAACGCGCGCCGCGACAACGTGCGCCCGCGCGGCGAAAAGCGTTGACACCGTGGCGGGGCGCGTTTAATGTGCCTCGCGCTCGCACACGTCGCCCTCGCCGCGCGCGAACCGACACTCACTTCAACTGATTCGAGGAGGATCACGATGGCTCTCTACGACATGGTTTTCGAGGGCGGCGGCGCGAAGGGCTCGGTCTTCGTCGGCGCGCTGCGCGCCCTGCGCGAGCGCGGGCACACGCACCGTCGCCTGATTGGGACGAGCGCGGGCGCGATCACGGCGACGCTACTCGCCGCGGGCTACGACGCCGACGCGATGCTCGCCGCCGTCAACGAGAAGTTGAAAGACCCGGAAGGCAACGTCATCACGGACGCCGCGGGCGACCCCGTGCCGCTCTTCTCTTCATTCATGGACGTGCCCCGCCCGGCAGACTTCGATCAGGCGATGCGCGACGCGAGCGTCACCGCCGAAATCTTCCAGCGCATCCACGTGCCGGGGCTGCCCAATTGGGAATGGTTCGACCGCAAGCTCTTGAACGCCATGCTCGACGACGCGCACTACCGGCAACTCTTCGGCTTCGTCGAGTGCGGCGGGCTGTTCGCGGGCGACAACTTCCTGAGCTGGCTCCGGCGGATGCTCGACGAAGGCGGCGCGAGGAGCGGCAACGGCGTGACGAGCACAGACACCTTCGCCGAGTTCCACGCCAAGACGCAGACCGATCTTTCGCTCGTCGCCACCGACACGACCGCCAACGAGATGCTCGTCCTCAACCACCGCACCGCGCCGCAGCTTCCGGTCGCGTGGGGCGTGCGCATGTCCATGAGCATCCCTTTCGTGTGGCGCGAAGTGCCGTGGCAGCGCGAGTGGGGAGCGTACCGCGGCGATCCGAAGCTCGGCGAGCAGGGCAGGGGCAACATCATCGTTGACGGCGGCGTCATCTCTAACTTTCCGATCCGGCTCATCGTTGACGAGCCCGCGGGCGATACGGAAGTGCGCGACGTGATGGGCGACACCGTGGCGGGTGACGCCGGCAGCCTCGGTCTGCTCATCGACGAGACGCTGCCCGTGCCCGACTCCGGCGGCGGCGAGGCGGCGAAGCACCTCGCCGACAAGCTCCGCACGGCGCAGCGCGTCATGCGCATCATGGACACGATGATGCAGGCGAACGACAAGGGCTACATCAACGATCACGAGCAGTTCATCTGCCGCCTGCCCGCCCAAGGCTACGGCACGACCGAGTTCGGCATGTCCGACGCGCGCCTCCAAGCCCTCGTCCGAGCCGGCTACAACGCGATGATCACGCACCTGGACAAAGGATGAAGGATGGGAACGCGGCTGATTGCGTGTCAGCCTTTCTGTCATCCTTCATCCTTGCTCTCTCGTGGGTCTCTTCGGTAAAGTACGGCTCACTTCCGACTCTAGTCCGCCGAAGAGAACCGACAAACCATGAATAGATCACAAACCTTTCGCCGCGCCGCGCTCGCGTCCGCGCTGACACTCTCATTCGCCGCCGCGTCGTTGGCGCAAACTGCGTCGAAGCCGCAGAAGGTGAGCGCGAAGTCGGCGCCCGTCACCGACACGCTTAGGAATACAGCCGCGTCGTCAACGTCCTTGCCGACCATCGGCGGCGCGCCGGTTGACGCGAAGCTCTGGGAGCGCGCACTCAAGCTCCAGCGCTCGTCCGTCGTCGTCGATACGCATAACGACATCCTCTCGTTCATGTACGACGACGACTACGACATCGGCACGTCGTCCGTGGGGCTGCACCAGACCGACATCGCGCGCATGAAGCAGGGCGGCCTGACCGCCGAGTTCTTCTCCGTCTTCGTGGATCGCGTCTATGCGGAGAAGGGCGGCGCGGCGCGGCGCGCGCTTGATCTGATCGACCGCGTCTACCGCGCCGCCGAACAGCACCCGAACGATCTCGTGCTCGCCAACTCGGTCGAAGACATCCGGCGCGCGAAGCGGCAGGGCCGTGTCGCCGCGCTGATGGGCATCGAGGGCGGGCACGCCATCGAGGACTCGCTCGACGCGCTGCGCGTCTTCTACCGCCTCGGCGTGCGCTATATGACCCTCACGCACAACAACACGAACAACTGGGCCGACTCGTGCTGCGACAAGCCGACGCACAACGGCCTGTCGGATTTCGGCAAAGAGGTCGTGCGCGAGATGAACCGCCTCGGCATGTTCGTGGACATCTCGCACGTCTCGGACAAGACGATGTCGGACGTGCTCGACGTCTCGACCGCGCCCGTCATCGCCTCGCACTCTTCGGCGCGCGCGCTCGCCGACCGCCCGCGCAACATCCCGGACGATCTGCTGCGCCGCATCGCCAAAAACGGCGGCGTCGTGATGGTCAACTTCTACCCCGCCTTCATCAGCATGGACTACTACCACGCCTCGCAGGCGCGCGACGCGAAACTGAAGTCGCAGCGAGACGCCTTGCAGGCGCAGTTCAAGGACGATCCCAAACGGCTCGAAGCCGAGTTGAAGAAGCTGTCGGACGCGAACCCTCTGCCGTCAGTCCCGCTCTCGGTCTTGATGGAACACTTCGAGCACGTCATTAAGGTCGCCGGCATCGATCACGTCGGCATCGGTTCGGACTTCGACGGCGTCGAGAACGAGCTGCCCGCCGACATGGACGAAATCTCGAAGCTGCCGAACATCACTTACGAGCTGCTCAAGCGCGGCCACAGCGAACAGGACGTGCGCAAGGTCTTGGGCGAGAATCTGCTGCGCGCCATGTCGGAAGCCGAGCGCGTGGCGCGCGCCGCGAACCGCGGGCAGGTGAGCGGCACGGGGAGCCTGCGCCGCATCGGCGCGAAGAAGTAAAGAGTCATGACGCGTCGGCGCGGGGTGAGAAGGGCTGGCGATGAACTGAATCGCGCGAGACAGGGGCGTGTAAAACGAAAGCG
>JBJMGS010000277.1:0-14981 GCA_045807785.1 Pyrinomonadaceae bacterium | reverse complement strand
CGTCGTAGTCGGGCGGCTGGCTGAGCAGCAGGACGCGACCGAGGCTCGCGCGGACGTTAGCATCCGCCGGCTGCTTGACGAGCGCGGCGGTGTACCACTTCTCCGCTGCCTTGAAGTTGCCGGCGTCGTCGTTGACGTGGCCGAGCGCGATGACGGGATCGAGGTTGTCGGGTTGCAGGTCGTTGGCGTGGAGCAGGAGTTGTACTGCCTCGTCGTAGCGCTGCCCTTCGTAATAGGCGCGCGCCGCGTCCATCTGCGCCTCGAAGTCCTGCGGATTGTCGTGGGCGCGCTTGACGGCGGCGTCGAGTTCGGCGCTCGAAGGCTGATCGCTCTGCCCGGCAGCCTGCGGCGCGGCTGCGACGACGTTCGGCGCGCGGTGCGCCCGCTCGTTTGCCCACGCGACGAAGAAGAAGCCGAAGAAGAGTCCGAAGCCGACGCCGACGAGCGAGAAGAGGACGTTTTCTTTAGACAAGCTATTAGCTGTTAGCCGTTAGCTGTTAGATAAAAGCCAGAACCTCGCTCACCTGCGAGGCTGTTTTTCATCTGGCTCATAGCTAAGAGCTAACGGCTAATCGCTCCTCACGCGTATGAGTGCATCCCCGGCAGCAGGTAGCTGACGCCGAGGTAGGTGAAGATGACGAGCAGGAAGGCGACGATGGCGAAGTAGGCGCTGCTCTTGCCGGTCATCCCGCGTGCGATGCGCGCGTGGAGGAAGCCGCCGTAGGTCAGCCACGCGACGAACGCGCCCGTCTCCTTCGAGTCCCACTGCCAGTAGTGGCCCCAACTCTCGTTCGCCCAGATCGCGCCCGTGATGAGCAGGATGGCTAAGCCCGCGAAAGCGACGCTCGCCGTCTTGTACATCAGGCTGTCGAGTTTTTCGGCGGACGGCAGCGCCGCGCGCAAGCGTTCCGTCTTGAAGGAGAAGATGAGGACGAAGAGCGTCGCGGCGAAGGCCGTGATGAGCGCGGCGAGTTCGACCGGGTTGGCGTTCGTGCTCAAAGAAATTTGCGACGCTCGCTCGCGCACGAAGTTCTCGCCCGCGGCGGTGGTCTGCGCCGGGGTGAGCGCCTTGATCTCTTCGACGCTCATCCCCTGTTGCTCCGCCAGCCACGTGCCGAGCCGCTGGTACTGCGAGGTCTCGAAGCAGCGCTGGCTCGTGCCGCCCGACGCGGGGCAGGGCGCGAGAGGCGCCGTGCTCTTGATCTGCGCGACGAGCATCACGACGGCGAGCGCCTGCACGACGAGCGAGACTTTCAGGAGTTGGTGACCGATGCGGCGCGACTTCTCGTCGCCTCTAGTCACGTAGCGGAAGAAGAGCACGATGACGAGCCCGAGCAGCAGCCCGGAGAGCGCGATCAGCCAGCCGACGTAAGGGACGTTGACGCGCAAAGGCAGCGGGATGCGCGGCGCGAGAAAGGCGGAGGCGCGGTAGATGCCGAAGCCGCTCACGTCGAAGCCCCAGAAGGGCGTGCCGACGAGCAGGACGGAGCCGCGGCTGATCGTGGCGAAGATCGCGATGGCGAAGGCGGCAGCCCAGATCGCCATCTTCTCCGGCTTCGTCCCAGCCTTCAGCAGATACATCACCGCGGCGGCAAAGCAGACGAGTGCAACGCCGTAACTCAACGAAGCAGTGCCGACGTGGATCGGTCGCCAGTAGGAATCGAGCACGGGCTGGAGGTTAACGAAGTCGTTGCCGATGAAGCGCGCGAGGATGAGCACGAGCGCGGCGAGCGGCAGAGACATCGCACCGATGAAGCGGAAGCTCTTGCGCCCCGACACGAGCATCGTCGTCACGCCCGCGCCGAAGGCGAAGGCGAGCGAGAGATCGTAGAGATTCGAGAAAGGGATGTAGCGCCAGACCCACGGCATCTGATCCGCGCCGTAGCCGTTGCGCTGCAACACCGCCAGCTCGCGGTCGTGCGCCTCGACCCAGCGCACGAGCCAGCTCGCCAGATTGCAAAAAACGCCGATGCCGCCCGACCAGAGTCCGACCTTCTGCGCCATGCCCGAAGGGGCGTAGAGGTTCACGAGCAGGAAGACGCCGCCGATGATGTAGCCCGCGAGCGCGAGCATCATCAGCGCGCCGTCGTTGATGAAGTGGTCGCTCCCCATCTCGATGCGCAGCAGCATCATCAGGATCGCGCCGAGGACGGGCAGCGCCGCCGGCAGGTACGAGCGCACAGACCAGCCGCCCGCGTCGATGGGCGCGGAGCCGAGTTGCACCGGGTGTTTCAGGACGTCACTCATGATTGAACCTCACTGGCGTCTGCGTCCGCGACCGTCTCGCCCGTGATGGCGGCGACGAGTCGCTTGAACTTGTCGCCGAAGGCGACGGTGTTGCGGTTCGTGTTCCCGCCGAGCACGACTTTGTACTGCCCTGCCCCCGCCTCTTCGACGAGAGCCCACACGCGGTTGTGCGAGAAGAAGAAGACGGCGATGAGCGCCGCGATGAGCATCGCGCTGCCGATGTAGAAGACGGTCGCGCCGGGGTCTTTCTGGATCGCGATGACGTGCGCGTCCGCCACCTTCTCGAAGCCGACGAGCCGGAACTTGTAGCCGCCCACGGCGCGACCCACGGGCGCGTTCGGCGGCAGCTCCTGCGTGAAGGCGTAGGCGCGATTCTGCGCGCCGTCGGCACCCGTCACCGAGAGGATCGCCGCAGGGTTGTTGTAATCGGGCGAGGCAGTCGTCACCTGCCCGCCCGCCATCGTGAAGTCCGGCTCGAAGTCAACGAAGCGCAGGCGCGTGCCGTCCGAGAGATTGACCGAGCCGTCGCGCGGGATCGTCACGTCGGTCTGGTAGCCGTCCGCCTCGCGCGTCAGTCGCAGGGTAATCTCACGCGCGCGCCCGACGTTGATGAAGGAGGCCTGGAAGAAGCGGTAGCCGCGGTAGTCGTATGGGTTGTTCAGGTGGACGAGCGCGTCCGTTTCGCCGCGCTCCGGGTCTTTGATCCTGATCTTCGTGAGCCAGTCAATCGTGTTGCTCGAATCGATGCCGCCGTCCTGCTTGATGAGCTTCTGCTGGATGTCTGTACAGGTCACCTCGAAGGGCAGCGGCAGCGACGCCTTCGAGAGTTGCAGCCCGCCGTCGCCGAGATTAAAGACCGTGTCGGAAATCTCGTTCGAAGTCATACCGGGGCGCAGCGGCATCTGGCCGTTCTGATCCAACATGCGCGTCAGGAAGCCGCCCATGAAGATCGTCAACAGCGCGACGTGGACGGCGTAAGCGCCCAGACGATTCCACGCGCCGCGCTCGGCGAAGACGAACGAGCGAGTTCCCTTCTCGGACGCGAGCGGCTTCAAGCCGACGGCCTTGCACGCGGCGGCGACCCGCGCGGCGGCAGCCTCGCGTGAGTTGGCGGCGAGCCGGAGGTCGGCGTGCTGCTCCTGACCGAGCAGCCACTTGTCCGAGGCGTCGAGCTTCTTCCTGCTGATGAACGTCCAGGCCTTCGGGAAGCGATCGATCGAGGCGAGGACGATGTTGAGCGAGAGCGTCAGCAGGATCAGGTTGAAGTACCAGGCGTGGTAGATGTCGAAGAAGCCTAAGCTCCCGTAGAGCAGCCGCTGCGCGGGCGTCAGATCGGCGAAGTACTTCTCGAAGCCCTCGACGTTCTTCTGCATGATGAGCATCCCGATCATGCTGAGCACGACGACGATCATCAGGAGCGTGACGCCGAAGCGCACCGAGCTGAGCAGATTGAGCAGCCGCGTGACGGGCGACACCGTGACGCGCGCGACCGTGGCTGGCTTTACGCCGATCTCGGTTTTAGTCTCTTCGATGGCTGACATGATTTAGCGGAAGACCACAGGCAACAACTTCAGAGGAGTAACCCGCACGTAACGGCGACCCGAGCGGCGTGAGATCGCGAGACTCTTCACTTGCCGCGAATGATACCCCATCGGGCAACGTGCGGCAACCGCGAGCGCCGCCGCGCCGCCGCCCCATATCCGTCAACTTCGGACGGCCCTGTGACGCCTGAACCGCTTCAGGCGTGTGCTATCATTTCGGCTCTCGATATGACGACACGCAATCTCCTCTATTGCCTCGGCGGACTCTTGCTCGGCTTCCTCGTCGGCTTCTCGCTCGCCAACCAGATGAACGTCGCCGCGCCGACCGTCCCGACCAACTCCGCCCCGAATCAGGTCTCTTCGGTCAGCGTCAAGAACGCGCCGCCGCTCGATCCTTCGCAGGACGCGGGACAACTCCCGCCCGGCCACCCGGACATCAACAACGCCGCGGCGGGCGGCTCTCAGGCGAGCCCTGACGGCGCCTCCGCGGCGACGAGCGCCGAAGTGCAGGCGGCGATGGACGCGGCTGACCGCAAGCCCGAAGATTTCAACTTGCAGATGACCGCCGCCGCCACCTTCTACCGCGCCAAGGCGCTCGACAAAGCCGCCCTCTACCTCGAGCGCGCGCTGAAAGTAAAGCCGCAGGACGCAGACGCCCTGCTCGAGTTGGGCAACGTCAAATACGACACCGGCGACTTCCCCGCCGCCGCAGACTTCTACGCGCGCTCGCTCGCCGTCAAGCCCAATAACGCCGACGCGCGGACAGACCTCGGCAACAGCTATTTCCGACGCAACCCGCCCGACTACGCGCGCGCCATCGAAGAATACCGACGCGCCATCCAGGTCGATCCCAAACACGAGTTGGCTTGGCAGAACCTGGCGTCAGCCGCCCTCAACCTTCGCGACAAGACGACCGCGCGTGAAGCAATCGATAAGCTCGCCTCCGTCAACCCGAATAACGAGACGCTTCCCTCGCTCCGCACGAGTCTCAACAACCTTCCATAGCAACTATTTCTTAGCGTCTTTGCGCCTTTGCGTGAGAACGGCTTTCTCACGCAAAGGCGCAAAGACGCTAAGAAAACAGTTCGTGATTACAGGTTCGGGCTGCGCGGGAACTTGAGGAAAGGCATCCGCACGCCGCGCACGAAGAACTGGTCGGCGCGGATCGCTTCCGGGGGCGCGAAGCCGACTGCGCCGGCGGCGGCGATGAGGTCGTCCTGATCCACGCCGTCGCCGCTGATGCCGATGCCGCCCACCAACTCGCCGTTCTTGTAGAGCGCGACGCTGCCCGGAAAAATCTGGATGCCGTTCGGCAGGTTCGGGATCGCGGTGCAGGGCACACCCGCGGGACTTCCGAACGGAGCCGCGAGCGTCGCTTCCAGGTTTGCTTTGACGAGATCGAGCTGCAAACCGACGTTGAAGACGCTCCAACGATCAAGCGGCGTACTGAGTGGCCCCGCCGCCGTGCCGTCGATGCCGTCGGGCAGAAACGGTCTATGGAGGAAGCCGCCCGCGCGGTCGCTGAACGCGATGGAGCCATCGAAGCGTATGCCGTCCGCTGCCGCGCGGTCGGCGTAACTGGAGAAACCTGCGGCGCGCAGTTTCGCGCCAGCGTCCGAGCGCGAATCAAACGCCGCCGTGCGCGCCTTCTGCGCCGACACGTCGAAGCCAAAGACGGGCGCGTCCTGCGTGCGGAAGATGCCGAGCACGCGCCCGTCCGCGTCCACCACGCTGATCGAGACGCGCGCGGCACTGCCGAGAGGGTTGCGTATGGCGGCGCGCGTGATGTCGGCCTGTCGCGCCGCCTGCGCGATGATCTGCGTCACGTCCGCCGCCGTCAGGGCGTTTGGCGAGCCCGACGCGCTGCCGACGAACGGCGAGAACCTGAGATCGACCGCGCCCGAGACGCCGCCGACCGTCGCCGCGACGAAAGCGGAGGGCTGCGCGCCGCGCAGAGGGAAATCGGGATCGAGCGCGCCGGGCAGACTCGCGAAAGGAATCGTCGCGGGGCGTGGCGCGTCCGCGTCCGACACATTCGCGAATGGCAGACGGATGCCGTTGACGAGAATCTGATCTGCGCGGATCGACGGCGGCGCTTCGTAACCGCGCGCGGCGGCGACGGCGATTAACTCCTCGAAAGGCTTGTCGTCGTCCGTCGGATCGCGATCAACTGAGTAGAGTCCGTCGCCCTCGATGCCGACGCCGCCCGCGTGGACGCCGTTCTTGTAGAGCGGGATGCCGCCTGGATCGCCCGCGAGTCCAACTGGCAGACCGGGCTTCTTCACGTCGGAACATTCGAGCTGCGAGAATTGCACGCCGTAGAGCGGGCCGCCCGGCTGGTTCGAGACGCCAGGCGGGAAATGTTCCTGAATGATGAAGCCAGCCGTGCGCGGCGTGAAAGCGTTGCCCTGCGTGCTGAAGAACGCCGCCGTGCCCGCCTTCGAGATCGCCGCGCGCCGCGCCGGTCGCAGAGCCGCGATCAGGTTCGCGCCTTCGAGTCCCTGCGCGACGAGTCCCGTCACAGGATCGGGAGTCTGCGTGAAACTCGTCCTGCCGGCAAAGCGCGTGAGATCGGTCGCGCCCGCCATCTTGAAGACGCCGAGCACGTTCCCTTCCTTGTCCGTGACGGCGACCGTCACTGGGCGGTTCAAAGCGGCGGCAGCAGAGACGGCCTGCGCGATGACGGTCTTCACGTCGTCGGTGTTCATGTTCCCAGCCGTGTTGGGATTGGTGTTGGGCGTGGGCGCGGCGACGGCGGGCGCGGGCGTCGGCTGTGAGCCCGCGTCGTCGGGCAGTCCGCCGCCGAGATGACCCACGGCGACGCGCACGCGGTTGCTCGCCACGCCGCGGCGCGAGACGCGCACGAGCACGTCGCCCGCGTCTTCCATCCCGTCCGCGAGCCGCACGGTGATCGAAGCCAGCCACGGCTGCGTGGACACGACACCGACTTGCTCGACCGCGAGACTAAAAATGCGGTGCGCACCGTCTTCGGCATCAGCCGTGATGGTCGAAGCGTCGTCGTCATCCGCGAGGTTCAGGGCGAAGAGCTGTATGCGCGTGCGCCTGTCCGCGCCAAGCATATGCGGCGAGTTGAGCGCGAAGGGCTCGCGCGTGCGCGCGACCGAGTCCCACGCGACGGCGCGCGTCGAGGTCGCTTCGCTGATAAGGACGGGGCGCGATGTCTGCGCGCGCGAGCCGCGCCCGGCGAAGTTGAGACACGAAAAGACGACGGGCAGGAAGGCGACTGTGGCGATGAGCGCGCGACGAATTGTCGGACTGTTGATGGGCATACGAGCTGGCGCGCTTCGTCCTGAAACGTCTCGAAACGTGCAGGGAGACGCGCACATGCGGCGCGTTCAATTTACCACTTCCCCCGCGCGCGTCAAGACGATGTGCTGTGCGGCGCGTCTCTCCGAATTCGTGACGCGCGTGCCCGGTTCGTTTCTCATATTTCGTTGCCAGCCTTCCTCCTTCTGTGCTACACCTCGAACACATCGCATGTTTTCGCGTCGCACTTTTTCTCTCATCCTGCGGGCGTGCTCCATTGCGCTTTCGCTCCTGCTCCTCCCACACACCGCGCCCGCACAAAAGCAGGGTCGCCTCAACGGGACTGTCCGCAGCCCCTTGAAAGCTCCTGTCGGCGGCGCGCTCGTCACCGCCATCAATCAGGTCACGTCGCGGCGCGCGACGACGCACACTTCCCCCGGCGGTCAGTTCTCTTTCAAACTCACGCCCGGCGCGTACCGCGTCCTCGTTGACGCCGTCGGCGCAGAAGCGTTCGACCGCGAGAACGTCATCGTCGAGCCCGGCCAAGAGAGCACGGTCGAAATCGATCTCAAGCCTGCTCCGAAGGTCGAGGCGAACGCCGCGCAGATCGTCTCTCCAACCGCGCGCGAAAGACCGCTTGGCGCGGCGGGCGCGGAGATGGTCGAGTCTTCCCCTTCGAGCGACCCGCGCATCCGCGAGGCGCGCGACCGCTGGCGCATCACCTTCCCCGAATACGACCGCTACGGCGACGCGGGCGGGCGCGGGCGCGATGTTCCCTTCAAACGCGGCCACTGGTACGACCCCTACAATCAGAACTGGCTCAAGGGCGACTACCCCGTCTTCGGCAACAAGGTCTTCATGATCGTCTCCGCGTCCGACACGCTCTCGGTCGAACAGCGTCGCACGCCTCTGCCGTCGAACGTCAACAGCGCGCGACCGGGCAGCGCCGAGTTCTTCGGCAAGCCCGAGGTACTCGCCATCAACCACACGCTCCAGTTCTCCGTCGAGTTGTTCCACGGCGACACGACTTTCCGCCCGCGCAACTGGGCGATCAAACTGTCGCCCACCTTCAGCCTGCCGAACTACGTGCGCGCGCGCGAGGTCGGCATCATCGACATCGATCCGCGCCGCGGCACGACGCGCACCGACACGCATTTCTCTTTCGAGGAAGCCTTCGCCGAAGTGAAACTCGAAGACGTGAACGCGCACTTCGACTTCATCTCGGTGCGCGCTGGCGTCCAACCCTTCGTCTCGGACTTCCGCGGCTTCCTCTTCACCGACAACAATCTCGGCGCGCGCCTCTTCGGCGGCTTCGGCAATAACAAGTACAACTTCAACCTCGCCTACTTCGCGCAGCTTGAGAAGGATACGAACAGTGGGCTCAACCGCTTCGACCGCCGCCCGCAGAACGTCTATCTCTTCAACCTCTACCGGCAGGATTTCATCAAACACGGCTTCACGGGTCAGTTCACTTTCGCCTTCAACGACGACCGCCGCTCAATCGAGTACGACCGCAACGGCTTCCTCGTGCGCCCCGCGCTCGTCGGCGACGCGCGGCCACATGCGATCAAGGTCGGCTACTTCGGCTTGAACACCGACGGCCACCTTGGTCGCGTGAATTTGACGACCTCGTATTACTTCGCGCTCGGCGAGGACACGCGCAACCCCATCGCCGGGCGATACGAACGCGTGCGCGCGCAGATGGCTGCCGGCGAGGTCTCGACGGATCGCGATTTTCTTCGCTTCCGTCTCTCCGGCTTTTACGCGTCGGGCGATAAGAATCCGATAGACGATGTCGCCACGGGCTTTGACGCGATTCTCGACGATCCGAATTTCGTTGGCGGTCAGTTCTCTTTCTGGAACCGTGTCGGCATCCCGCTGACGCAAACGGCGGTCGGACTCGTCCAGCCGAACAGCATTCTGCCGTCGCTTCGCAGCAGCAAGACGCAGGGGCAGGCGAACTTCGTCAACCCCGGTATCTGGATCGCGAACGGCGGCGTGGACGCCGAGGTGACGCAGCGCATCAAGGCGATCTTCAACGTCAACTATCTGCGCTTCGACCGCACGGAGTCGCTCGAATACCTGTTACATCAGAACCGCATTCGTCACGACATCGGCTGGGACTTGAGCCTCGGCGTCGTCTATCGCCCGCTGCTCATCAACAACATTCAGTTTGCCTTTGGCGCTTCGACCTTAAAGCCCGGTCGTGGCTTTCGCGACATCTACACAGACGCGACGCGCGATTGCCCCTTGCCCGACTTCTGCTCGGCGGACGCCGTCGTCATCAACCCGAGCAAGCCGCTCTATGCGATCTTCGCGCAAGTGAAATTCATCTTTTGAGGCACTAGAAACGGTAACGATCAACATGCGAGGGCTCGTCAAAATAGAAAGACTGAAACTGATCGCCTTGATCGTGATCGTCGCCGTGATGGGCGCGCTCTCCGTGCGCGTGCGCGTCGCGTCGAGCGCAATTGGAACGTCTTCACGTCATCAAGCTACCTCGCCGGGTCAAAGCATTGCTCCCCAGTCGAAGCCGACGCCCCAGCCCACGCCCGAAGGCTGCGTCTCGTGTCACACGAACATCGAGCCGATGCACGACAACGGCACGGGCAAACTCGACCGTGGCGACCGCGACGGGCAGAACCTCACCTGCACCTACTGTCACGGCGGCAACCCGGCGGCGAAGAAGCAAGAGGACGCGCACGTCCGCCCGCGCTTCCCCGAAGAGTGGAAGCGCGACGGCAAGCGGACGAGCGCGAACCCCGAACGCACGCTCACGCTCCTCAGCCGCGAGAGCTGGGAGTTCGTCCGCTTCGTCAACCCGGCGGACTTGCGCGTGGCGCGAAAGACCTGCGGCTCGTGCCACGCGGCGGAAGTCTCGGCGAACGAGACGAGCATGATGCGCCACGGCGCGATGCTCTGGGGCGCGGGACTCTATAACAACGGCGGCTTCCCCGAAAAAGACGTGCGCTTCGGCGAGGCATACACGAGCGAGACGGGCGCGCCCGCGCGTCTGCTGACCATCCCGCAGCCGACGAAGGAAGAGACGCTCGCGAAAGGCTGGCTCCCGTTTCTTGATCCGTTGCCGCGCTGGGAAATCTCGCAGCCCGGCAACCTCTTGCGCGTCTTCGAGCGCGGCGGCAAGGGGCGCTTCGAGGTGGGCTTGCCGAACCGCGAAGAAGACCCCGGCAAGCCTGACAAGGGCTTGAGCCCGCGTGGACTCGGCACGAACAACCGCACCGATCCAGTCTATCTCGGCCTGCAAAAGACGCGGCTCCTCGATCCGACTTTGAACCACCTCGGCACGAACGATCACCCCGGCGATTTTCGCTCTTCGGGCTGCGCCGCCTGCCACGTCATCTACGCGAACGATCGGAGTGCGGTTAACTCAGGTTCATATGCGCGCTTCGGCAACACCGGCACGTCTGCTTCCAGCGACACGCAGATTCCCAAAGGTGAGCCGGGTCACCCGATCCGGCATCGTCTGACCAACTCGATCCCGACCTCGCAGTGCATGGTCTGCCACATGCACCCCGGCACGAACATGGTCGCCACCTACACCGGCATGATCTGGTGGGACAACGAGACGGACGGCGACAAGCTCTACCGCACAGATCAGCACACGCCGTCTGCCGAAGAGGAGCAGGACAAACTCAACCGCAACCCCGAAGCGGCGAGCCTGAAAGGTCTCTGGTCGGAGCGCAAGTTCTCTGACCGACTCTCCGCAGATGATTTCATCGTCCGCGTCGGCGAGCCCTTCGGAGCGATCAATCAAAGTTTCAAGCGCATCCACCTCGCGGACTATCACGGCCACGGCTGGCTCTTCCGCGCCGTCTTCAAACGCGACCGCGCGGGACAGCTCCTCGACACGGACGGCAAGCCCGTCACAGACGCGAACGCCGACGCGCTCGGTCGCGCCGTCGCCTTCAGCGACGAAGACAATTTCGAGCTGAAGAACAAGTCGCTCGCGGCGGGCGCCCCCGTCCACCTCAAGGACATCCACCTGGAGAAAGGGATGCACTGCGTTGACTGTCATTTCCGGCAGGATGCGCACGGCACAGGCATCCTCTACAACGAGCCGCGCGCCGCCATCGAGATCACTTGTGAAGACTGCCACGGCACGAT
This sequence comes from Pyrinomonadaceae bacterium, assembly GCA_045807785.1. Lineage (GTDB taxonomy): Bacteria > Acidobacteriota > Blastocatellia > Pyrinomonadales > Pyrinomonadaceae > JAIVGV01. The sequence goes on along the minus strand of JBJMGS010000277.1, from coordinate 3,801 downwards.
CCGCGAGCGCGGCAAGCTCGTCACCTCCGGCTTCGCCGCCGGCCAGGGCGTCAAAGACGGCAAGCTCATTGACGAGGAGAAGGGTCGCAACCTTCGCGCGCCGCGCTCCGGCCTGAAAGACATCACGCGCAACCTTTACGCCTTGGACGCTGACGGTAACAAGATTCCCGTCTTCGAGCTGGCGCCCGCCGCCGGACTCAAAAAGACTGTTAGGGACGCGAGCGGCAGAGAGATCACCGTCGAGCTGAAGCAGGGCGAGATCGCGCAGAACTCTCTGGTCGAGCCCGGTCGCTGGTGGCGCGTCAAGCAGACGATGGACACGATCAACCCCGCCTCGCGCGATTACAACGAGCTGTCGCGCTACGCCAAGACTGTGCGGCGCGATAATCAGACCTGGGGCGATGTGCCGGCGGGTGACGCGGAACTCGCGCACTCCGACAAGCAGATGACCTGCTTCGCCTGCCACTCTTCGTGGATGACGAGCTGCTTCGGCTGCCACCTCTCGATGCAGGCCAACCGCAAGATGCCGAACCGTCACTTCGAGGGCGAAGACTCGCGCAACTACACAACCTATAACTATCAGGTCTTGCGCGACGACGTGTACATGCTCGCGCGCGACGGCACCGTTACCGGCAACCGCGTCGCGCCCGCCGCCTCGCGCTCCGCTATTTTGGTCAGCTCGCAGAACCAGAACCGCGAATGGATTTACTCGCAGCAGCAGACCATCTCGGCGGCGGGCTTTTCCGGTCAGTCATTCTCGACACACGTCCCGCACACGGTGCGCGCCGCCGAGACGAAAGGCTGTTCAGACTGCCACGTCTCGCAGGCGGGCGACAACAACGCCTGGATGGCGCAACTGCTCATGCAGGGCACGAACTTCGTCAACTTCATGGGGCGCTACGCCTACGTCGCCGCCGACGACGCGCTCGAAGCCGTCGTCGTCACCGAGCGAGACGAACCGCAGGCCGTCATCGGCAGCACCCTGCACAAACTCGCCTACCCCGACGACTACAAAAAGTTTGTTGATGGCGGGCGCGAGATGAAAACCGCTTACGAGCACGAAGGCAACCCGAAAGTCTTGCAGGTGCAACTGCGCGGCGAGTACGCCTACGTGGCGGCTGGGAGCGGCGGCCTGCGCATCTATGACGTGGCGCAGATCGATCACAAAGGGTTCAGCGAGCGCATCACGACCGCGCCCGTCTCGCGCTTCGGCCAACGCTTCTGGGTGAAGACGAAATACGCAGCGGCCGTCGCCGCGCCTTCGACGCTCGCCCTCGATCCGGCGCGAGCGCGGCTGCCGGAAAATCAGGAGCAGCCCATCCACCCGCTCTACGGCTACCTCTACGTGGCGGATCGCGAAGAGGGCTTGATCTTAGTCAGCGCGGCGACGCTCCTCGACGGCGACCCGCTGAATAATTATTTGCAGCGCGCGCTGACGTGGAATCCCGACGGGGTCTTAAGCGGCGCGAACAACATTCAGATCGCGGGCACGCATGCCTACGTCACGACCGAGCGCGCGCTCGTCGTCATTGACATCAACGACCCGCTCAAGCCCTCGGTCGTCAGACAGATTCCGCTGCGCGAGCCGCGCGCCGTCGCCATACAGTTCCGCTACTGTTTCGTCGCCGACGCCGACGGCTTACAGGTCGTTGACGTGACGAAGCCGGAAGAGGCGCGACTCGTCGAAGGCGCGACCGTGCGGCTCAACCACGCGCGAGACGTTTACGTCGCGCGCACCTATGCCTACGTCGCCGACGGCGCAGACGGGGTTGCGATCATAGACGTGACAAAACCGGAGCAGCCGCGACTGGATCAGACCTTCGACGCTGGCGGCGCGATGACGGACGCGCATCAGGTCAAGGTCGCGATGACGAACGCGAGCCTCTACGCCTACGTTGCAGACGGCGCGGGGGGTCTCAAGGTGTTACAGCTCACCGACCCGGAGACGATGCCGACCTACGCGGGATTCAGCCCCCGCCCCGAGCCGCGTCTGATCGCGACTTATCACACGAAGGGCGCGGCGCTCGCCGTCTCGAAAGGTTTGGATCGCGACCGCGCCGTGGACGAGAGCGGCAATCAGATCGCCGTCTTCGGTCGTCGCGGCGCGCGCCCCTTCAACCTCACGGAGCAGCGCCGGATGTATCTACTTGATGGTCAGCCCTTCGCCGTCTCAGACGCGCCCGCGACGGCGGCGCGCGATTTCAAAGTGGTGACGGCGAGTTTGGGGAATGATAACGACGGAGAGAACGGCAACGCCGCCTCTGTAGATAAGGCGGCGGGCACGACGCTGCGTGTTGCCAGCGCGAATCGCTTCGCACCCGCTCGCACACGCGCTGCGGCGGCTCTCGGCATCGCGGGACTAGCGTGCGGATTCTTCTTCTTCTGTTGGCGCGGCTTGAGGCGCATGAATAAGAGCGGCAGGAGGTGTCACGAAGCCCCTGAAAGGGGCGACATAAAGTAGCCCACGGCGTCAGCCGTGGGATCAGGTCAGGTAAAATAATTTGAGAGCCCCTGAAAGGGGCGAAAGAATCTTGACGCACAAGGAGCGGGGATTCTTTCGCCCCTTTCAGGGGCTCGCCTGATGTTTACGTATCAATTCCTCACGGCTGACGCCGTGGGCTACAAATCTGTCGCCCCTGACGGGGCTACCGAACAAATGAGTCTGCTGCTGGGTCTAAATCAGGCGACGCGCTTCATCCACTCGACACATCGTTCGAGATGCGCGTGCATTGCTTCGGCTGAGTCGTGGTGAATGCGACCGTGGCCGGGCAGCACCCACTCGAAGCGGTAGTCCAAGAGCCTCTCCATCGAGCGAATCTGTTCTTCCCACGAATACCAGCACGCGTTGCGGAAGGCGGTCAGCGTCTCGCGCGTGGGCGACCACGCGAGGTGATCGCCGGTGAAGAGAAATTTGTCCCGGTAGAGCAACACCTGTGAGCCGCGCGTATGGCCGGGCACGGGGATGATGATGAGCTCGTCGTCGAGCGTGACCGGATCGTCGCCTTCGATGGCGCGCTCCATGCCGCGACGGCGCGCGCCGTCGCGTTCGTGCATCACGCGCTTCGCACGAAATCGTTCGTGCAGGCGCGCGTGATCGGCGATGTCGTCCGAGTGCGTGAGGAACATCGTGCTGACACCGCCCAACGCTTCGATCTTTTTCACGAGCCGCGTCGAGTAGCGCGGCGAATCGACGAGGACGTTGCCGCCTTCCGCTTCCCTGCGTGTGATGAGATAACTCCACGCGCCGAAGCTCGACTCCGCAGTGAAGCCGCAGAAATAGACGTTCTCGCTGACGTGCGCGGGGAATGCCTCAGCCCCTGCGTTCGCGTCGAACCGGCGTGACGTGCCGATGCTCGCCGTCGGGCACGCGACGAGCGCCATCAGAGCGCGCCTGATCTCCTCTCCGTCTTCCGGCTGGCGATAGACGCTCGACTGATCGCCGTGATCGCGAAACGTCGCGGGCGCGATCTGCCGGCACGCGTCGCAGTCAATGCACGACGCATCGACGTAAAAATCGCCCGCGACATTCTCCGCGAGTCTCTTTGCAGGGCTTGCCATTGCTGACTTAATGATAGCGGACGGCAACGGGCGGGCAAAAGGCGGAAACCCGACCGTGAGGGAGGGTGTCAGTTTCGGTGACACCCTCCCTGAGGGTCGGGTTTCCGCCTGTCTTCATCAGTGCGCCTACTGGAGAACCTACTGACTTGAGCGATGCGTCAGATGCGACCGAGCAGTAGCAGGATGATCACGATGAGGAGGATGAGACCGAGACCGCCGCTCGGGTAGTAGCCCCAGTTGCGG
>JBJMGS010000276.1:0-11322 GCA_045807785.1 Pyrinomonadaceae bacterium | reverse complement strand
TTTTCCAGGATGATTTCGACCGCCGCTTCCGGCGTCTCGGCAAAATCCAACAGGCTCACGTCCGCGTCGCTCACGGCGAGGTGCTGCTGCCAGGCCTCGACGACCGGCTTCCAGCAGTCGCCCAAGAGCACGAGCGGTCGCGGCTCGATGACGCGCGTCTGAATCTTGTTCCAGACGAGCGACAGCTCTGTCACCGTCCCCATCCCGCCGCGAATCGCGACGAAGCCGACCGAGCGCGTAATCAGGTGTTGCAGGCGTTCGTAAAAATGCGCCGACGCCACCTTGTCCGTCAGGTAACGATTCGGCTCACTCTTAAACTGATTCATCACGATGCCGAGCACGCGCCCGCCACGCTCGTGCGCCCCGCGACTCGCCGCCTCCATCACGCCCAAGTAACCACCCGTGCAGATCGTGATGCCCTGCTCCGCAAGCAACTGACCCACGCGCCGCGCCTGCTCGTACTCAACCGAGTCCTCCTGGCACTTCGCGCCGCCAAAGATAGTGACAATTCGCTCCATTCAAACTTTGAAGAATTAACAGTTGAAGTAACGGATTGGATTCTGAGAATGACGTACAGGCAATCTTTTCCCCACATACTTGTCTCGGATAGACTCAGGTGCGGGCTTCCCTATAAATTCCGACCGTCCGTCATGCGTGTACTGGAAATCATCGCCCTGTACATGCTCACGCTTTATCCAATAACGTCTGGTTTCTGCGGTAGTCGGTATCCATTGCTCTATCTTGTATACAGCGACAACCTCACCTTGATAGACAGCTAATGCGTAACGAGCTTTATTCGCCCGTTCTCGATTAAGCCGCCACATACTGCGAGTAGCTTGGAAGAGGTCAAGGTCATTCTCTACGCGCGGATATTGCCTGTTAATACATATCGCGACTACAGGCTCATCAATACGCGCAATCTGCATAGCACCGGATTTTTCTCTTGGTAAATGCATAATGAGTTACGGGCGAAGCCGATAAAGCATCCGCGGGAAAGGGATCGTTTCGCGGACGTGCTCGATGCCGCACATCCACGTGACGCAGCGCTCGATGCCCATGCCGAAGCCGGCGTGCGGGACGCTGCCGTAGCGGCGCAGGTCTAAGTACCACTCGAACGCTTCGCGCGGCAGCTCGTGCAGCTTGAGTTGTTCTTCCAGGAATTCGAGCGAGGTGGCGCGCTCGCCGCCGCCGATGACTTCACCGTAGCCTTCCGATGCGAGCACGTCCACGCCGAGCGCGAGTTCGGGTCGCTCCGCATCACGCGCCATGTAGAAGGCTTTGACCGCCGCCGGGTAGCGGTGAACCATGACGGGCTTGTCGAAGCGTTTAGAGATGTATGTCTCGTCCGGCGCGCCGAAGTCGCCGCCCCATTCAAATTTTGCTTCCAGCTCGCCGCGCTCGTGCCCCTCGTGCAGCATCTTTACCGCGTCGTCGTAGTGGACGCGCGGGAACGGCGGCACGATCAGCTCAAGCTTCGACGTGTCGCGCTCTAAAACCTTCAACTCCTCCTGCCGCTCGTCGAGCACGCGCGCGGCGATTGATGAGAGGAAACGCTCGGCCAAGTTCATCACGTCGTCGAGCGTGGCGTAGGCCATCTCCGGCTCGACCATCCAGAACTCGGTCAGGTGGCGGCGGGTCTTCGAGCGCTCGGCGCGAAACGTCGGCCCGAAGCAATAGACTTTGCCGAAGGCGGCGGCGGTCGCCTCGTTGTAGAGCTGACCCGATTGCGAGAGGTAAGCCTTCTCGTCGCCGAAGTAATCCAACTCGAAAAGCGTCGTCGTGCCTTCGCACGCGGCGGGCGTCAGGATCGGCGTGTCGCAGAGCGTGAAGCCGTCCGAGTCTAAGAAGTCGCGCACGGCACGCACGATAGTGTGGCGCACTTTGAGGATCGCGTGCTGGCGGCGCGAGCGCAGCCAGAGGTGACGGTGATCCATGAGGAACTCCGTCCCGTGCTCCTTCGGCGTGATCGGGTAGCCCTCGACCGCCTGCACCACCTCCGCGCCTGTCACGTCGATCTCGAAGCCGCCCGGCGCGCGCTCGTCGGCGCGCACCGAGCCGCGCACGACGACGGCGCTCTCCTGCCCCAGACCTTTCAGCGCGTCGAACAACTCTTCCGGCACGTTCTTCTTGAAGACGACGCACTGGACGAGCCCCGTCCCGTCGCGCAGTTGTGGAAAGAGTAGCTTGCCGCTCGAACGCAAGTTGTAGAGCCAGCCGCGCAGGGTCACTTCCTCGCCGACGTGTTGCGAAAGCTGATTGATGTAAACCTGTGTCGTTTGATCAGTTAGTGGTGTTGACATTTGATTATGACGAATGAGATGCGTCCCGTTGTTCGTGGAGTGCTTTCAAACCTGCCGCCGTGCCTGTCGAAGACTGTTTTCATTGCGCGCTCACCCGGCGTCCGATCTCACGCGTGCGGCGATGACGGAACGCAGGACTGGGAAGCGGTTCAGCCACTCCGCCGCTTGCGACGCAATGAGCAGCATCGGCTCGATGAACTGCCCGTAGGCGGCTGAGCGCCCGCAGACGCCGCTCTGGTACGAGAACGTCCCGCAGGCTTTCAGGCAACGCTGCACGGTCATCAAACGGAACTCGCTGGCGAACTCCTCGGCGGCGATCTCTTCCAGCCCACGACTCCGGCGCTCTTCGAGGAAGAAGAGGCGGCGCAGCCTGATCTCTGCGAGCGAAGGGATCGAGGTCTGACGGTCGAGCAGCAGCGAGACCAGATCGTAGCTCGCCGGCCCCATCCGTGCGTCCTGATGATCGATGACGCGCAGGCGATCCTCGCTGTCAACGATCAGGTTCGATGAGTGGTAGTCGCGGTGGCAGAGCACGCGCGGGCGCGCGGCGAGTTCCGAGGCGACGTCGTTCAGTTCGGCGCGCAACTGTGCCTCGTCGCCGTGCGAGAGCTGTTCGTGCCGGTAGCTCTTGAAGTAGTGCTCGACGAAGTAGTCCAGTTCCCAGGAGAGTTTCGCCTCGTCGAAGGCGAGGCGGCTGGCGATGGAGCCGCGCTCGTAGGCGAGTTGCGTCGCCGCCTGTAGGTCGGCGATGAGTTGGACGGCGCGCTCGACGTAAGCCTCGCGCTCGTCTTCGGTCGCCGTCTCGAAGACGCGGCGCAACTGCCGGTCGCCGAGGTCTTCCTGAACAATGATCCCGACACCGGCGTCAACTTCAAGGATCGACGGCACGGGCAGCTTCGCCGCCTCGAAGAGGCGCGTCACGTCGATGAAGGGATGCACTTCCGGGTCGAACGGCTCCGGGTACACGGCGGCGACCGCCGTCGCGCCGCGCCAGGGGATGCGGAAGTATTCGCGCGTCGAGGCGTCGGGCGTGAGCGCGACCACGTCGTCAGCCGCGCCGAGACCTGCGCGCCGGACGTAATCGTCGATCCGTTCGCGCGCCGAAGTGGAAAAGGCGTGGGTGGTGATGCTGGTCGGATGGCTCATCGGCAGAGCGGTGACGGTCTGTCGTGTCTTATATTGCGGCGGCGCGAAGGAGGGCGGCGTCCGCGTCCCTTCGTGTCAAAAACCGCCGGTTTACTGGAGCGGGAGGGATTGTATCATCGCGGGAGTTTGACGACAAAATTGTCGCCCTGCAACTCTCCCGCGAGCGACTTCGGCGGCCGCTCTGAGACACGGACGAGTTCGGCGCGCACGACCGCCACGTCTTCGAGCGACTCGCCGGCGTGGACGCGCACGCCCGCGCCTAAGATAGCCCGACGCACGCGCGCTCCCGCCTCGACGTGCGCGTTCTCCCACAACACCGCGTCAACGACTTCCGCGCCCGACTCGATGACTGAGCCCTCGCCGACTTCGACCGAGCGGTTCTCTTTACGCATCAGCGCGATGCTCGTGTCGAGGTAGCGCGGGATGGTCGAAAGCTCGTACCAGTAGCCGCGTGCGACGTGCGCCGCGATCGTCTCACCGCGCGCAATCGCCTGCGGGTACACGTCCACGGTCGAGTGCGAGAAGACACCGCGCGGGATGTAATCGAAGATGCGCGGCTCAAGAATTTGAATGCCCGTGAACATCAGCGGGATATCTGCGCTAGTCGCCGCGCCAGTCGCCGGGCTAGTCGCCGCACCCACACGCTCGCCTGAGACACTCGCACCCAAGCCTTCCCCTTCCGGCAAGACGCTGGACGCGTCTCCGGCGTTACCGGACTCGAAGGGAGTTGGCGCGCTCCCGAAGCCGAGCACGCGACCGTCGCTGACATTGACGGTGCTGTAGCGCTCGCGCGCGGCGTTCGGGAGCAGGACGAGCGTGGCGAGCGCGCCGGTCGCGCGGTGCGTGTCGAGCGCCGCGCCGAGGTCTATGTCGGTCGCGATCTTGCCGTTGATGACGACGAAGGGCGCGTCGTCGAAAAACGATCGCGCGTTGTCGAGCGCGCCGCTCGTGCCGAGGATGACTGGTTCTTCGATGTAGCTGAGTCGCACGCCGAACCGGCTGCCGTCGCCGAGCGCGTCACGCACGGATTCGGGGCGGTGATGGAGGTTCACGGCGATGTCTCGGCAGCCATAACGCGCGAGGTACTCTGCGACATAGCCGACGAGCGGGCGCCCCATGAAGGGGAGCGCGGGCTTGGCGCGGTCGATGGAGAGAGGCCACAGCCGCGTCCCGTACCCTGCGGCGAGAATCATTGCACGCATAAGGAGCTGTTAGCCGTTAGCAATTAGCTTGTTAGCTATACGACCAGATTTTGCTCTGGCTAATCGCTAACGGCTAATCGCTAACAGCTCTTCAAGATGCTTGGGCGGCGTCGCGGATCGTGAGATCGAAGGTGCCGGGCGCGACCTTGCGGAAGCGCCGGTTGCGGTTGAGCGAGACGGCGATGCTGATCGTCGGGTGGTGCCCGGTAAACTGGAAGCCACCTTCAAGCAGGCGATTGTAAATCTCGTTGACGTGGAGCGGCCCCGCAGACTCGCGCAGGATGAGCGCGGTCGCCTGCGGGATGGTGCGGTCGTTGAAACGCTCGCTCTTGACCTCGACGTCCGCGCGGACTTCGGGGATCGCCGGGCGCGGCGATGTCTGGTAGGCTGGCGCGCGCGGCGCGACGGCGTGCGGCGACGGAACGCCCAGCGCCTCGTCGCGACGCAGTGCGATCTCGATCTCGGCGTCCGAAGGCGGCGAGGGGTTGGCGCGCGTCAGCACGGACGAGAGGATGCGGTACATCGCCGCCTGCGTCTGGCTGGCGATGGCGTCCATCTCGCCGATCTCCGTGCGGAGCTTGTCGGCTTCGAGTTCCATGTCGCTCAGACGCGCGGCAAGGCGGTTGCGCGTCATCCGCGTCTGTCTCAGACTCTGTTCGAGCGTCGCGAGTAGATTGTCGTCAGCCATGATGAAGAGCTGTTAGCGATTAGCTGTTAGCTGTTAGCAAAAACCGGGCGCTTATTCAGTGGCGCGTCATCACTCAACTACTGGCACACTCAACGAGCTGAAAGCTAATAGCTAATCGCTAACAGCTTCCCTCCCCCTCATCTGTCCCGGTCGAGGATGAAGGTCGGGAGCGCGGCGAGCGCATCCCGGTATTGCGAGGGCGGCAGCACGTCGAGAGCGTCGCGGGCCGACTCGGCGAACACCGTGGCGCGCGCTCGCGCCTCGTCAACCGCGCCGCACTGCTCAGCCGCCGCGACGAGGCGCGAACGCGAGAGCGCGTTGTACGCCCCTTCGCGCATCACCGACTGGACGACGGCTCGACGGCTCGAATCTTTTTCGAGCAGGTAGATGAGTGGGAGCGTCAGTTTCCCTTCCAACAGATCGACGCCGGTGGCTTTGCCGAGCGCGTCGTCGGTCGCCGTGAAATCGAGCAGGTCGTCAACGAGTTGGAACGCCGCGCCGAGATGCAGCCCGTACTCCGCGAGGGCGCGCCTTTGCACTGCGTCAGCGCCGCCGAGCAGCGATCCGATCTCGCAGCACGCGCTGAAGAGGTACGCAGTCTTGCGGAAGAGGATGTCGAGGTACAACTCCTCCGTCACGTCGCAGCGACCAAGCGTCGTCAGTTGCAGCAGCTCGCCTTCGGTCATGCGGCGCGTGACGGCGGTCAGAATGTCGAGGACTGGGAGCGAGCGTTCCTGTAGGCTGGTCTCGAACGCGGACATATAGAGCCAGTCACCCATCAATACGGCGGTCTGGTTGCCGAAGCGCGAGTTGATCGAGGGGCGACTGCGGCGCGTCTCGGCGTTGTCAATGATGTCGTCGTGAACGAGCGTCGCCGTGTGCAGAAACTCCATCACGGTCGCCATGCGGACGACGTTCTCGCGCGCGGCGTCGCCGCCGACGGCGTAGGTCGAAAGCAGCGTGAGCGCCGGGCGCACGCGCTTGCCGCCCGAAGCGCGCAGGTACTCGCCGATGTACGAGATGACCTGAATGTTTGAGCGCGCCTGTCGTTCAAACTCCGTTTCGACCAGCGCGAGTTCGGGGGCGATGAGACTGAAGATGCGCGCCGCGGCGACCTGTGGCTCTTCGACTGCGACGAGATGACCGGATGTGCTCATAGAGAGACGGTTGACACGGGGTGCGCGACACACTCAAGCAGAGACGACTGCGCCGCACGATCTCGTTCTTTATAACATTAACTCAGAGGTTGGCAAAGCGTGTGTTTCACTTTGTTTTATAGAGTGAGAGCGCTCTTTTCGCTCACGCGTCCGGCGGCAATTTTACGCCGAAGAGGGTCGTAAAATTCGCCGTCGTCGTGCGCCCGATCTCTTCGAGAGAGACGCCGCGAAGCTGTGCGAGCAGTCGCGCGGTCTCGACGACGAACGCAGGCTCGTTGCGCCGCCCACGCAAGGGGACGGGCGCGAGGAACGGGCAATCGGTTTCGATGAGCACGCGTTCGAGCGGGACTCGGCGCGCGACTTCGCGCAGCGGCTCGGCGTTCTTAAAGGTGACGTTCCCGGCGAACGAGATGAAGAAACCGAGTGCGAGCGCGCGCTCCGCCATTGCGAGGCTCCCGCCGAAACAATGCAGCACGCCCGCGCGCGCGGCGCCGCGCCACTCGCCTTCGAGGATCGCGACCGTGTCGTCGTCAGCCTCGCGCGAGTGAATGATGACGGGCAGAGTCTCCGCGCGCGCCAGGCGGAGCTGTCGCCGGAAGACCTCCTGCTGCACGTCGCGCGGCGAATGGTCGTAATGATAATCGAGACCGATCTCACCCCACGCGACGACGCGCGAACTGCCGCGCACGATCTGCAAGATGCGCTCAGCCGCCGCGTCATCGAACAACTTCGCGTCGTGCGGATGAACACCCACTGCCGCCGAGACATTCTCGTACCTCTCGGCCACCGCGACGGCGCGCTCCAGATCGCCGCCGTGCGGATCGCCAGTCCCGACGTTCAGCATCGCCACAACGCCCGCCCCGCGCGCACGCGCTAACACCTCGTCGCGATCCGCGTCGAACGACTCACCATCAATGTGCGCGTGAGAATCTACGAACATGAGAGAGGGGTTAGCTGTTAGCTGTTAGCTTTTGGCTATTAGCAAAAGCCGACAGATGAAGTGACATTCAACCGTCTGGCTAACAGCTAACAGCTAATCGCTAACAGCTACTTTAGCTTCGTCCCGTTCGGTACGTCTTCGGCGAAGGTGGCGAGGACGGGGCGACCTTCTTCGCCGGCGGAGGCGGCGAGCACCATGCCCTGCGATTCGAAGCCGCGCAGCTTGCGTGGCTTGAGGTTGGCGACGACGACGATCTTGCGACCGACGAGTTTTTCGGGCTCGTAGTGCTCGGCGATCCCCGCGAGAATCTGTCGCGGCGTCGCCTCGCCTAGATCGACCGTGAAGCGCAGCAGCTTGTCAGACTTCGGCACGCGCTCGGCGGTCAGCACTTGGCCGACGCGCAGCTCGACCTTCACGAAGTCTTCAATGCCAATCATGCTCACGACGCCCTCGGTCGCCCCCGGCGCGGCGGCGGCTTCGGTCGCGCCGCGCATCGGCGGCGGACTTTGTGTCTCGGCGACGGACGGCGAACCGGGCACCGCGTCCGCCTCTGTCGCGCGCGCCGCGTCGGTTGATGAACCCGTGTGCGTTGCGGAAGTCTCGTTTTCGATCTCTGCCATGACCTTGTTTTTATCCAGACGCGGGAAGAGCGGGGCGACCTCGCCCGTCCGCGTCCCCGTCTGCAAACCTCCCCAGCTTAATTGAAGTGGATCGTATTTCTCGATCTCTTCGGACTGACCGAGCTGCGCCCACAGCGTGCGCGTCGTTTCCGGTATGAACGGGTGGAGCAGGACGGCCAGCCAGCGCAAACTCTCCGCGGCGCGGTAGAGCACGGCGTTTAAGGTCTCGCGCTGCTCACCAGACTTTGCCAGCTCCCAGGGCTTCGCGTCCGAGATCATCTTGTCCACGCGCGCGATGATGGCCCACGCTGTTTCGAGCGCGCGGCTGAAAGCGAACTCGTCGAGCTGCTGGACGAACTGATCGCGTGCGAGCGCGAGCGCCGAGGCTAACCCCTGCGCGTCCGTTTCGACGTTCGCTCGCTTGGCGAGCAGCCACTTCCCTTCCTCGATCTCGCCCGAAGGCACGCCGCCTTCGCAGTAGCGACCGATCATCGTCAGCGTGCGGCTGGCTAGATTGCCGAGCCCGTTGGCGAGATCGCTGTTGGCTCGCTCGATGAGCGCGGCGTAGCTGAAATTGCTGTCCTGCCCGAAGACCATCTCGCGCAGCAGGAAATAGCGGATGGCGTCGCGCTGAAAGTGGCGCAGGAGCAGCATCGGATCGACCGAGTTGCGCAGCGTCTTCGACATCTTGCGCCCCTCGCGGTCGAGCCAGATGCCGTGGGCGATGACGCCGCGCGGCTGCTCGACGCCTGCCGCCAACAGAAACGAAGGCCAGTAGATCGCGTGCTGGCGCAGGATATCTTTCGCCATCAGGTGCAACGCAGGCCAGAACTTCTCGAAGCCGACTGCGCGCTCGCGCTCGTCGTTGCCCCAGCCGATGGCGGTGACGTAGTTCGTGAGCGCGTCGAGCCAGATGTAGATCGTGTGCGCCGGATCGCCAGGGACGGGGATCGCCCACGAGACCGAAGATTTCAGACGGCTCACGGCGAGGTCTTGCAGCCCTCGGCTGACAAAACTTTTGACTTCGTTGAGCCGCGAATCGGGGCGGACGAAGTCGGGTCGCGACTCGTAGAGCGCGAGCAGCGCGTCGCCGTAATCGGAAAGACGGAAAAAGTAGCTCTCCTCGGAGACGCGGTCGAGCGGCGCCTCGTGGATGGCGCACAGCGGCGGGTCGCCCTCGCGCTGCGGCTTAACAAACTCGTCCTCGGTCTTGAACGTCGCGCACGGCGCGCAGAACCAGCCCTCGTAAAAGTCTTTGTAGATCGCCTCGCGCCCTTTGGGAGTTTTCGCCGCCGCGATCTTGCGCCAGAGGTTTGCGACGCCTTCGTAATGGAATGGCTCGGTCGTCCGCATGAAGATGTCGTAGCCGCCGTGCGCGGTGTCGAGCTGGTAAGCCTCGAACATCTTCTTCAACTCGCCGACGACGTAATCGACCTGCTCCTTCGGCGCGCGCCCCTCGCGCGCCGCGGCGCGCTGGATGTTCGTGCCGTGCTCGTCCGTCCCCGTCAGGAAGTAGGTCTCGAAGCCGCGCTGGCGGCGGTGCCGGTTCACGCAGTCGGCGACGACGGTCGAGTAGAGATGCCCGAGGTGCGGCAAGCTGTTGGCGTAGTAGATGGGGGTGGTGACGTAGAAAGTTTTCATGTCAATCGTCAATCGTAAATCGTCAATCATCAATCGTAAACCGAAGCCGCGCCGCCCTTGCTCACCATTGACGATTTACGATTGACGATTGACGCGAGTTACTCTTTCCCGCGAATCAGTGCCATCGCCTCCGCGCGCGTGCGCGGGTCTTTGCGGAAGCCGCCGCGCAGCGCCGACGTGATCGTCTGCGCGCCTGGCTTTTTGACGCCGCGCACTGTCATGCAGGTGTGCTCCGCTTCGACGACGACCATCACGCCGACCGGCTTCAGGTGCTCGAACAAAGTGTCGGCGATCTCGGAAGTCAGACGCTCCTGCACTTGCAGGCGGCGCGAGAAGGTGTCGGCGAGTCGAGCCAACTTCGAGAGGCCGACGATGCGCCCCTGCTTCGGGATGTAGGCGATGTGGCAACGGCCGACGAACGGCGCGAGGTGGTGTTCGCACATCGAGGCGATCTGGATGTCTTTGACGATCACCATCTCGTCGTGGCGGTCGCCCGGCAACGCCTGCACGTGCTCGCGCGGGTCTTCGCGCATCCCCGCCGTCAGCTCGGCGTACATCTCCGCCACACGCACGGGCGTGCGCTGCAAACCGGGACGCTCCGGGTCTTCGCCGATGCCTTCGAGGATGAGCCGCACGCCCGCCGCGATCTTTTCCAGATCGACGCCCCCACCGTGCTTCTCCCCCTCAACCTCGTCCGGCTCCGTCGCTGAAAATCCTGTGCTCATAATTAACTCCGGGGACACTAAGAAGCTTTTAGCTGTTAGCGATTAGCTGTTAGCTAAATCAAACTGAAGATCGAATCCAGCGCCAGAGCTAATCCTTTTCTGGCTGAAAGCTAACAGCTAATCGCTAACAGCTACTTATCACTTGTCACTATCTTCAGGTACGCCGCGCGGGCGGCGGCTTCAATGTCGCGCAGCGGCGCATCCCACTTGCGCGCGGCGGCGCGGCAGTCGTCGAACTCGGGCGTCGCGTTGACGACGCGACCGTCCCGGCTCGCCACCTTGACACGGATCGCGCCGAACTCTGTCTCGACGAGCACCGACTCGCGCGCGAGCGCACGCCGCTCGACCTCGTGGGAGCGCACGCCGAGCGTCGTCGTCTCGTCGAAGAGCAGTTGATAGATCGACTCGCGATCAACGGGGCGGCACAAGATCGAGACGAGCACGCCGGGGCGGTTCTTCTTCATCTGCACGGGCGTGAAGAAGCAGTCGAGCGCGCCGCGCTCGAAGGCGCGCTCCATCAGGTGTCCCACGATCTGCGGCGACACGTCGTCGAGGTTCGTCTCGACGACGAGCAGCTTTTCGTCCGCCGCGTCGCCTTCCGCGTCGCCGATCATCACGCGCAACACGTTCGGGAAACGCTCGTACTCGCGTTTGCCCGCGCCGTAGCCCGTCGCGCGAACCGTCATCGCGGGCATCGCGCCGTAAGACTCGCAGACCGTGCTGATGATCGCCGCGCCGGTCGGCGTCAGCAACTCGCCCTGAACGTCCGTCGCGTAGGTCGGCACGTCGCGCAACAGCTCGACAACGGCGGGCGGCGGCACGGGAAAATGCCCATGTGCCATCTCGACCATCCCGCTGCCGTGCCGACGATGCCGCCGTCGGACGGGTCCACGATCGGCTGGT
>JBJMGS010000275.1:0-10203 GCA_045807785.1 Pyrinomonadaceae bacterium | reverse complement strand
GCGAGAAGCATTCGCGTGTGGAAGAAGAGTTAGAGTTAAAAGTTGATCAATCGATCTTGATTCAAATCGGCAATCGTCGCTTCCTGCGCGTGCGCGGCGCATGAGCATATGAGTTGATCTACTTCGGAGAGGACATGCACTCAATCTCTGAAAAGCTATTTGCGACTATCATAGGTATCGTCGCGTTCATCGCCGTCGCCATCGCCACGTTGTTGCTTTGGGAGTTGTTGGGCTTTTATACGGGCGTGATCGCCATGTGCGGGACGGCTCCAGAATGGTGGACTTTTATCTTCTTTCTCCTCGGTATCATGATCCCGGTGTCTGCTATCTGGTCTGGGCGACGTGCATGTAAGTGGTATCTCAAAGGATGCGCCGTGAAGTCTAACTTACCTTAAGAGTCACAGCGGGTAGATCATCCTTACGAAAGGAGAGAGCGAGATGTCAGAAGAGAACAAGGCTTTCGTCCGCCGCTGGTTCGAGGAGGTGTGGAACAAGGGGCGCGAGGAGGCGATTGACGAGATGTTCGCGGCGGACGGCGTGGCGCACGGTCTAGGCGGCGAGCCGCTGCGCGGGGCGGCGGGTTTCAAGCCGTTCTTCCACTCGTTCCGCGAAGCCTTCCCCGACGTCGAGGTCACCGTCGAAGACGCCATCGCCGAAGGCGACAAGGTCGTGGCGCGCTGCCGCGTCCGCGCCTCGCATCAGGGCGACACGCTCGGCTACGCCGCGACGCGGCTCCCGACCAACTTCGAGGGCGTCACCATCGTGCGCGTCCGCGACGGCAAGATCGTCGAGGCGTGGAACCAGTTCGACTTCATGACGATGCACCGGCAGCTCGGCGCGCTCACGCTCCGGCAAGACTAAAGAAGCTCTTAGCTGTTAGCTCTTAGCCATCAGCTTTTGCTTCCGGTTTGGCTAACAGCTAACAGCTAAGAGCTAATCGCTCCCCATGTCCGCCGCCATCGCCAACGAAGAAATCTTAGTCATCGAGACGCCGGAGCGCGTGCCGCTGCACTTCGCGCTGGCGTCCATCGGGAACCGCTTTCTGGCGTGCGCGTTCGATCATCTCCTGCAAGTCATCCTGATCCTGCTGGTCGTCGTCGCGTTGCAGTGGGCGGGGCTGCTCTCCGGGATCAGGAACAGTTTGTCGGAGGCGCCGAAGTGGGCGCTGGCCGCGCTGATCATCGCGATCTTCTGTATCTGGTCGGGCTACTTCGCCGTCTTCGAGTGGCTCTGGCATGGGCAGACGCCGGGCAAGCGGCTGCTTCGCCTGCGCGTCATCCGCGAGGACGGGCGACCCGTCACGTTCTGGGAGGCGGCGGCGCGAAATCTGGTGCGCATCTTCGACATGCAGCCGTTCCCTTTCTACTCGGTCGGGCTGCTCTCGGTCTTCCTGAGCAGCCGCGATCAGCGGGTCGGCGACTTCGTTGCGGCGACGGTCGTCGTGCGCGAGCGCGAGGCCGAGGCTCCCACGTTCGACACGGTCTTCGCCGCGCCGACGACCGACGTGGCGATGCGCCGCGCCTTCGCGCCCGTCGCGTTCACCGCCGACACTTCGCCGTTGACCGAGCGCGAGATCGAAGTCGTCGAGACTTTCCTGCGCCGCCGCTGGGACTTCGACAACGGCGTGCGCCAGTGGATGGCCTGGCGCGTCGCCACGCCCATCCTCTACAAACTCCGCCCAGCCTTCGACCGCGACGCGTTCACCTACGAAGGCTTCCTCGAAGAACTCCTCCACCGCTACCGCGCCGCGCACCGCCTCTGAGGACTGAAACTTTGCGCCCGCCCCTTCACTTTGAATCTTTCTTTGTAGCTTTCGCAGCGAAGAGCGTACCCGCCTTTTCCGGGGCGAGATTGACGCCCGCGAGCGAGGCGGCGTAGGCGAGGACGGGATCGCGATGTTCTCGTATATCGTCCGCCGTCGGGAGCATTAGCTTGTCCGGCGTGACGCCGACCCACTCTAAGCTCTTCCCGTCAGTCATGATGATGTCGGCGTTCGTAATCATCATCCCGTAGAGGACGGGATCGCCCGATCCGTCAAGCTCATACTCGTGCCGCAGACTCTGCATGACCATTCCTGAACTGTGATCGCCGATGACCGTGCCGCGCTTCTCCAGTTGCACGAGACGCGCGAAAATTTCCGCCGCCGAACTCGACTGGCTATCGACGAGCACGATCATGTCGCCCGTAAATGTGTTCGACTTGCGCGGCTTGACCTTGACCTCTATCGCCTCCTTGCGCAGCTTGAAGTCGCCGACCTTCACCTCGTGATCGAAGAAATAACCGACAAAGCGTTCGAGTGTGTCCACATGCCCGCCGGGGTTGCCGCGCAGATCGAAGACTAGCATCTTATGCCCGCTAATCCTCTTCATCATCTTATCGACCTCTTCGTCCGTGATGGTGAACGATGGGAGGCGGCAGACGATCAGGTCTGCTCCAAATTCTTCATAGAGCGTGCCGCGCCCTTGCCCCGCGCCCAATTCCGGGCTGATTGGGTCAACGTCAATGATCAGACCGGGGATTACCTCAAAGTGACGTTTCTCCATTTTGGTCAGCACTTCCACCTCGCGCGGTTGCGCTCCCGGTGACTGTACGGTGATCTGTACACGTGCTTTTGGGCGGAGCCCATAATAGTAGTATTTCATCTTCCACATCGTGTCGCGCGTCGGCTCGTTGCCGTCGAGCGCAAGCACGCGGTCGCCCGCCTTGAGACCCTTTGCCTCGGCGTCGCTGCCGGGTAGGACGTTGATGATATAGCAATCTTCGCCGATCATCTGCATCCGCCATCCGTACACCGCCACCGCCTCGCGCAACGGCGGGATGAGCATGGTGTGTGAGTCGTTAAGATCGAGCACCGCCTGAGCAATCACGCCTAGTACCTGCCCGCCGGTCGTCGCCTGCTTGATCTTCTCCTCGGCGAGACTAAAGCGCGCGTCCAGGTCAATGCCATGGAAACTCGGATCGTAGTAATTCTTCCTGAGTTCACCCTTAACTACTTTGAGCATCTTGAGTCCGTTACTACGGCTTCTGCTCAGGTTCTTCTCTGTCGCTTGTTGCGGCAGTGCGGCAGCGGCGCAGAACAGCAGAACCACGAGGCATAAGGCGTGAGACGCCAGGTGTAATCGGAAGCTCTGTTTCATAAGAAATCTCTCCGAAATCAGGTGGTTGGTCGGTGAAGTCGTACGGCGCACGCTGCTCGCGGCTAGAGCGAAAGGTTGAAAGTCGCGTTACAAAGGTGTCAGTCGCGGCAGCGTCCGGAAGAGAGGTAACAGGCGACTTCATACGAATCATACAGCGGCGTAGTGGCGGAGACAAACGATTAAATGACGGTGCGCGGCTGTCGAATTCGGAAGGCTGTGACTTCGTCGGTGGCTAAATTGACGCTCTGGAATCGCGTCTGTTACTCTCGTTTGTTACCCTTGTAGGCAAATTTTCATCTGTGAGGTCGAGAGTATTTTTATGTCACGCGAAGTCTTCATCCTCGGCGGCAAGCGCACGCCGATGACCGAGTACGTCGGCGCCTTGAAGGACGTCAAGGCGATTGACCTGGGCGCGGCAGCCGCGCGCGGCGCGCTCGCGGCGACCGGCGTCGCGGCGGAAGAGATCGATCACACGATCATCGGCAACGCCCTGCAAACTTCGGGCGACGCCATCTACGGCGCGCGCCACGTCGCCTTAAAAGCCGGCGTGCCCGCCGACCGCCCCGCGCTCACGGTGAATCGCCTGTGCGGGAGCGGCATCCAGTCGATCATCAACGGCGCGCAGATGATCATGCTCGGCGAGGCGCGCAACGCGCTCGTCGGCGGCATGGAGTCGATGTCGATGGCGCCGCACGTCATCTACGGCGCGCGCTCGGGGTTCGCCTTGGGGCAGGGCAAGCTCGAAGACTCTCTGATGGTCGCGCTTCTCGATACCTACTGCAACACGACGATGGCGGGCACCGCCGAGAACCTCGCGCGCCGCTACGAAATCTCGCGCGAAGATCAAGACCAGTACGCGCTGCGCTCGCAGGTTGAGGCGAAGCGCGCGCAGGACGCTGGAATCTTCGCGGAAGAGATCGTCGCTGTCGAGGTGAAGACGCGCAAAGGCGTGAAGGTGGTTGACCGGGACGATCACCTGCGCCCCGACACGACGATCGAAGGCTTGGCGAAACTCCCGACGGCTTTCAGCAAGGACGGCTTCGTCACCGCCGGCAACGCTTCCGGCATCGTGGACGGCGCGGCGGCGCTCGTCATCGCGGGCGAAGAGTTTGTGAAGGAGAGGAACGTCCAGCCGCTCGGGCGGATCGTCTCCTGGGCTTACGCCGGGGTTGACCCGGACGTGATGGGGATCGGCCCTGTGCCCGCCGTGCGCAAGGCTCTGGAGAAGGCCGGGCTCAAGCTCGCGGAGATCGATCTGGTCGAAGTCAACGAGGCGTTCGCGGGTCAGTACCTCGCGGTCGAGAAAGAGTTAGGACTCGATCGCGCGCGGACGAACGTCAACGGCGGAGCCATCGCGCTCGGTCACCCGCTCGCCGCTTCGGGCACGCGCCTCGTGCTCACCAGCTTGTTGGAGCTGCGACGGCGCGGCGGACGCTACTGCCTCGCGACCGCGTGCATCGGCGGCGGTCAGGGCATCGCCATCATCGTCGAAAAGCAATACCGGACTGCTAACGATGAAGTCGGAACGATGAACGATGAATGGAAGACGAGTCGCCTTCACTTCATCGTTCATCGTTCCGACTTCATCGTTTCGTTTCATTCGGTCGCCCGGCGGCCCTCCTCCTCAAAAGAGCCGCCGGACGAACCGACGTTTGCGCCCGATGTTTTCCCCCCTCTGGCGCAAATCCGAAATGGCTAAGAATCAGCTGACGGACGGTTGCGGCGCGCGCCGCGCCCAAGTCGTTAGCAGGGGCAGATGTACGTGTCCGTCGCCTCGTCGTAGGTACACGGGGCGAGACACTGCCTCTGATCCTGCTCAGCCGCGCCTGGAGGGGCGGGAGTGCTCCCCGCGTCGCCGTTGATGGTGCTATCGCCCCCCGCCGAAGTGGCGATAACGACCGCCGTGATAATCGAAAAGATCAGTTCCATTTCTCCACCCCTTATTCGTCAGAAAATTTTTCGCCGTCAACCGCTGTCAGTCGATCAAGCTTCTCTCCTTATCCCTTATCACAACTGCCGTGCCACGGCGCACGACGGGGGCCACCACGCGAAACCACAAGGCGCGAGCGTATTCGCGACGCTTCCGCGGTGATTTTCGTTCCCGCTGCCGCGATACTTGCTTCGCGCCGAAACTGCGCGACGGGTCGCTCTCGAAGGCGCGCGCACGTAAACACCGGACGCGCGCGCCGCCTGCGTAGCCGGTATGCGCTGCGAAGCGAATAGCGCCGCCGCTTCGCGCGTGAATCTTTCGCGCCCTGTTTTTCGTAAGAAGGCGTGCGCGTCTCGCCGTCGGCGACGGCGCGCGCTGAAGCTTCAACTGATTTTTTGGCGGGCAGCGGCGCGGAGTTTGTCCTTGCCAGCGGCGATCTTTTATAGTAATTAACTAGGTTGTAAGCGCGTGTCCACACTCGCGCAATCCCGCGGGGTTATGATATAAGTCTGCTTTACCCGCTGGCTTCTCTTTATTCTTCATAAAGAACGCAGCACGAGGTAAGCCGCAATCTTCTTGGGACAAGGCGGTCGCAGGAAGTCTCCTAACCAGCTCAACATTTCGGAATTTAGAAAAGGAAGAACTATGTCAAGATCAATCCTCCAGCGATCAGCCTCCGCGCTGATGCTCCTGCTCCTCTGCTTCGCGTTCGGTGTGACGCGCGCAGCGGCTCAGTCCCAGACAGCCGGCGCTATCGGCGGTCTCGTCAAAGACCCGAAGGGCGCGGTCGTGCAGGGCGCGACCGTCACGGTGCGCAACGAAGACACCAACAAGGAGATGACCGGCACCTCCGACAGCGAAGGTCGCTTCCGCGTCGTGCAGCTCCAGCCGGGCAACTACACCGTCACGGTCGCCTCGTCCGGCTTCGGCAACTACACGCAGAGCCACGTCATCGTCGAGGTCGGGCGCGTCACGTCGATTGACGTCCCGCTCAACGTCGGCGGCGCGCAGGAGAGCGTCGAGGTGACGAGCGAAGCGCCCGTCATCAACACGACGCAGCAGGACTTCTCGAACAACATCAACCAGACCTCGATCAACGAGCTGCCGATCAACGGTCGCCGCGCCTCGAACTTTGCGCTGCTCGCGCCGGGCGTCGTGCCCGAAGGCGGCTTCGGTCTGAACAGCTTCCGCGGCGTCGCGGGCATCCTGAATAACAGCACGCTCGACGGTGGCGACAACAACAACGCCTTCTACGGCGAAGAGCGCGGGCGCACGCGCATCAGCTACGTCGTCAGTCAGGCGGCGGTGCGCGAGTTCCAGCTCAACACCGCGAACTACTCCGCCGAGTACGGGCGCGCGGCGGGCGGCGTCATCAACACCGTCACCAAGAGCGGCAGCAACGAGTTCCATGGCAGCGGCTTCTTCTACGACCGCAACAACCGCTTCGGCGCGACCAACCCGCTCACCACCCGCCCCGTCCCCGGCACCACGCAGGTCGAGCGCTTCAAGCCTCTGGACAAGCGCTACCAGTTCGGCGGCACCATCGGCGGGCGCATCATCAAGGACAAGCTCTTCTTCTTCTTCGCCTACGACGAGCAGCGGCGCGACTTCCCCGGCGCGGCGATCCTGAGCAGCCAGACCTACCTGAACGACTCCGCGGCGGGCGCGGCCTGTACCGTCACGACCGGCGTCAACCGCACGTGCCTGAAGGCGCTGAGCCCGACGCTCATCACCGACGCGCGGATCAACGAGGCGACCGCGTTCATTTCGAGTCTCACCGGCGCCGTGCCGCGCACGCAGAACCAGCGCATCTTCTTCCCGAAGGTTGACTGGAACGTGAACAGCAGCAACACCTTCACCGCCTCCTTCAACCGGATGCGCTCGGCGTCTCCGGCGGGCATCCAGACGCAGCCGACGACGACGAGCGGCATCGCCAGCTTCGGCGACGACTTCGTCTCGACGGATATCTTCAACGCGCGCCTGACCTCGACCATCTCGCCGAGGCTCCTGAACGAGTTCCGCTTCCAGTGGGGTCGCGACAATTTGTTCGCCTTCAGCCAGCCGCCGTCAGCCGGCGAGCAGGCGCTGCTCCCGTCGGGTCTGACCCGTCTGGCGAACGTCTCGCTGACCAACGGCCTCAGCTTCGGCAAGCCGACGTTCCTCGAGCGCGTCGCCAACCCGGACGAGCACCGGCAGCAGTACGCCGACACGATGACCTCGACCCACGGCAACCACACCTTCAAGTTCGGCTTCGACATCAACCACGTCAACGACCTGCTCGACAACCTGCAGAACGAGAGCGGCAGCTACGCCTACAGCAACGTCAACGAGTTCATCGTTGACTACATCAACGCGCGCAATGCCGGCGCCCTGCGCACGGCGGGCGTCAAGTGCTTCACCACCTCCTCGGCGCGCAGCGCCCTGACCGCCGGGAAGTGCTACACGAGCAGCTTCATCCAGGGCTTCGGTCCGACCGCCTTCACGATCAAATCGAACGACTACAACTTCTTCGCCCAGGACGACTGGCGCGTCAGCCCGCGCTGGACGGTCAACCTCGGTCTGCGCTACGAGTACGAGCAACTGCCCCAGCCGCAGATTCCGAACTCGCTGCCGAACATCGCCGGTCAACTCGTCGGGCCTGAGCAGACGAACCACATCCCGGCTGACAAGAACAACTTCGGTCCGCGCATCGGCTTCGCCTACGACCTGACGGGCGACGGCAAGACCTCCGTGCGCGGCGGCTACGGCATCTACTTCGGTCGGATCATCAACTCGACCGTGATCAATGCCATCAGCAACACGGGCGTCGCCAATTCGCAGCGTAACTTCTCAATCGACAACACGAACGCGACGACCGCCGCCACCGCGCCCATCTTCCCGAACATCCTGCCGGGCGCGCCGACGGTCGGCGCCGCGGCGGCTCCGAACATCGTCGTCTTCGCGCCCAACGCGCAGGCGCCGCTCATCCACGAGGGCGACTTCATCGTCGAGCGCGAGATCATGCGCAACACGGTCGTCTCGGTCTCGTACCTCTTCAGCCGCGGTCGCGACCTGACGACCTTCGTGGACGCGAACCTGCCGACGCCGCAGCAGGCGACCTACACCTACGCGGGCGGGCCTCTCGCCGGTCAGACCATCACCTTGCCGCTCTACGGCGGCCTGGTGCCGGGCACGACCACCAGAGTCACGCGCCCCGACACGCGGTTCGGCTCGATCACGCAGATTCGCAGCGACATCAACTCGAACTACGACGCGGTCGTCTTCCAGATCAACCGCCGCATGACGAAGGGTCTCCAGCTCCTGTCGCACTACACGTTCTCGCGCTCGATGGACAACGGTCAGAACTCGCAGACCTTCACCACCTCGCAGTCGCGCGTCGATCCCTTCAGCTCGATGTACGACACCGAGGCGCGCTCGAACAACGACATCCCGCACCGCCTGGTGGCGAGCGCCGTCTGGAATCCCGGCGCGCCCTCGTTCGTCAAGGAGTCGGCTGTCGGCAAGGCGATCTTCAGCGGCTGGACGATTGCGCCGATCTTCGTCGCACAGTCCGGCAACGTTTACTCCGCCGCGACTTCCGGCAGCGCGCCGAACTCCATCGCCGGCGGCATCACCGGCTCCGGCGCTTCGGGGCGCAACGTCTTCTACGTGCGCAACTCCTTCCGGCAGCCGAGAATCGTTAACCTCGACATGCGCGTCTCGCGCCGCTTCCACATCAAGGAGCAGGCGAACATCGAGTTCCTCGCCGAAGGGTTCAACGTCTTCAACCGCTTCCAGGTGACCGGTAACAACTTCACGCAGTACTCTTTCTCGGGTACGACGCTGAACTATCAGCCGGCCTTCGGCTCCGTCTTCTCGGCGGGCAACTCGATCTACCGCGAGCGGCAGATTCAGTTCGCCGTGCGCTTCGAGTTCTAAACCGAACTCACAAACGCACACCACTTCAGGGGCGCGCTCTGCCAAAGAGCGCGCCCCTTTTTTATCCGCCGCGTCCGCTTCGCCCGCGCGACAACCGTGACTTGTCCGAAGACCGCGCAAGCCCGCCGTAGGGAATGTACGGAAACGCGCGGGCGACAAAGCTCACCAGCCAGCCGCATGATTCGCCACCACGTCGCGCATTCGACTCTCAGTGAAAGACTTCGGCACGGAGCGCGCACACGTCGCGGCGCTGGCACGATCGTTGCCGAACTCTTCCCGTGAACGGACTCGCGAGCCAGCGACTTGTCTGTCCGCTCTATTCGCATGAGGGAGGACTTAAAAAGATGGGCTTTCCGAACAGTGACGAAGTGAAGGGCAAACTCGATCAGGCTTCCGGCGCGGTCAAAGACAAGGTGGGCGAGGCGACGGGCGACCGCGACCTCGAAGCCGAGGGCGAGGCGCAGCGCGCCGGTGGCAACTTACGCGAAGGCTTCGGCACCGCCCGCCGCAAAGTCGGCGACGCCGTCGAAGACATCGGCGACGCGATCAAGCGTTAGGAGAGCTGTTAGCTCTTAGCTGTTAGCTTTAAGGGAACTGCGAGCAGGAAAGGGTCGGCGACGTTTCAGCGTCACCGACCCTTTCACTGTGCAGATTCAGCTGCGCGGAAATGTCAGCGCGCGCCAAGCTGATTGATACCTCTGGCTGAGAGCTAACAGCTAATAGCTAACAGCTCTCCGCTCTTACGCTACTCCTGCCTCACGTGCTCCGCGCCGAGGTCTGCGATGAGACGCTCCAAGACGTCCGCATCCTCGTCCGACTTCGCCTCGACGCCGATCAAAATTCCGCCGCCCTGCAACCCCGCGTCGTAAACCTTCGCGCGGTGCTCCGGGATGCCGACGCCGACGAGCGCGCCGATCAGACCGCCCGCCGCGCCGCCCGCGCCCGCGCCCGCCAACGCCGCCGCGAGAGGCCCCGCGATGACGAGCCCCAGACCGGGCAGAGCGAGGTTCGTGCCGACCGCCGCGATTGCCGCCAGCACCGCTCCGATGGTGCCGCCTACCGCGCCGCCGATCCCCGCGCCGTCCGCCGCGTGCGTGCCCGACTCGATGGCGAACTCCTTAGTGCGCGTCGCGTCGGACATCAGCACACTCACCTCTTCACTCGTGTAGCCGCGCTTCAAGAGCGCGTCCACCGCCGCTTCCGCCGCCGCGCGCGTCT
>JBJMGS010000274.1:0-28765 GCA_045807785.1 Pyrinomonadaceae bacterium | reverse complement strand
GGCGCTGGAAGTAGGGATGCTGGACGCGGCGGCCGAGCGTCTGCTCGCGAGCGGGCTCGTCGCGAAGCTCGGCTACAAGCTGCGCGAGCGCGGCGGCGAGGCGGTTGTGACGTTCGAGGTGACGGAGGCAGCAGCCGGCGGCGGGCTGCCCGTCGTCTTCGACAACTTCGTCTGGCTCACGCCCGAAGAGATCGCGCAAGCCGTCAGGCGCGACGTGCCCGCCTTCGACGGCACCGCGCCGGATTCGGGGACGGTCATCGAAGCGATCAGACGCTCGCTTGAACGCCTGCTCGCCGAGCGGAAGATCGCGGGGCAGGTCGAGTACCTGCCTTCGGCGAAGGAGTCGGGCGGCGACCGCAAGCACGTCTTCACGGTGACAGGCGTCAAGCTGCCGGTCTGCGCGGCGCACTTTCCGGGCGCGTCTGGCGTGGCGGAGAAGGAGTTGATCGCGGCGGCGCAGACGACCCTCTTCGGCAACGACTACTCGCGCGAGTTCGTCTCGAACTTCGCCGACGTGGCGCTGCGCGAGCTCTACCACGAGCGCGGCTACCTCCGCGTCGAGTTCGACGAGCCGCACGCCGCGCTCGCCGGCGACGCCGCGTGCGGCGCAGGCGGCGTCACCTTCACCCTGCCCGTGCGCGAAGGCTCGGCGTACAACTGGGGCGGCGCGGCGTGGTCTGGAAACGCGGCGATGTCGCCCGCGGAACTCGACGCGGCGCTCGGCATGAAGCCCGGCGAGCTGGCGAACGGCAAGAAGATCGATAAGGCGCTGCTATCCGTGGCGCGCGCCTACGGGCGCAAGGGCTACCTGGTGGCGCGGCTCAACCCGGCGCGGGACTTCGCCGACGAGGCGCGCACCGTCGCCTACCGCTTCGAGGTGCAGGAAGGCCCGCAGTACCACATGGGCGAGCTGAAGCTGTTGGGACTGCCAGACGCAGACGCCGAGCGGCTCCGGGCGAAGTGGAAACTCCAGCCCGGCGACGTGTACGACGCGGGCTACGCGCAGGAGTTTATGTCAGTCGCGATGCGCGAGCTGGTGAAGCCGGGCGGCAAGCCGCTCAGGGTCGAGACTGCGACCAACCCGAACGCCGCGAAGCTGACCGCCGACGTGACGATCACTTTCAGGTAAGATGGGGAGAGATGGCGCGGCGCTTTGAATACAGGGTGTGCAACGTGCAGCAGGGGCACGTCACCTTCGTTGACGGCGTGTGGCAGGGGAGCACGCCGCTGGCGCAGGTCGCGGACGAGACCGATCCGTTCAAATATTGTCTGGACGTCTGGGACTACCTGCGGCTCGCGGGCGAGGACGGCTGGGAGATGATCACGGCGGTCGCGCACCAGACGAACGACGCGAGCTACGACGTGCTGTATTTGAAGCGCGAGGCGGCGAGCTACTGAGGCGTGCTGACGGCGTTTGACGAAACCCGCCGCGGTCATAAAATGGGTCGCGTGTAGAGACGAGCTGACGAAGGAGCATGTATGGAAGCGTTGGGGATGGTCGAGTGCATGGGGCTCGTCGCGATGATCGAGGCGGCGGACGCGATGGTCAAGGCGGCGAACGTCGAGCTGGTCGGCTACGAGAAGATCGACGCCGGGCTCGTAACGGCGATCGTGCGCGGCGAGGTGGGCGCGGTCAAGGCGGCGGTTGACGCGGGCGCGGCAGCCGGGGCGAGGGTCGGCAAGGTCGTCGCGACGCACGTCATCCCGCGCCCGCACGCCGACGTCGATCAGGGTCTGCCCGTGCTGAGAACAGGCGAGACTACGCGCAAGAAGATCGCGGGGTCGGTGCGAGCCGGCAAGGAGTGATCGCCTGGGAGCGCGGGCATCCTGCCCGCCTTGAGCGCCGCGGGCGCGAATAAAAGTTAGCGCCGCCACTCGACGCCTGAGTGGCGGCGCTTCTAGTTTTAGCGCTATCGCGCTCAAGGCGGGCAGGATGCCCGCGCTCCCAAGTTGGGCTTCAGGAGTTCCACGTCAGGAACATCCCCACGGCGGCGGCGAACATGAGCGCGCAAGTGAGCCAGCCGACGACGTTCGCGCCCCTGCCGTTCGTGCGCTTGCCCATCACCTTCCGATTGTTCGCGACGAGAAGGATGACGACTAAGAGCGGCGGCGCGATGACGCCGTTAATGACCGCCGTCCAGAAGAGCGCCTTGATCGGGTTGACGCCGATGAAGTTGATCAGCGTCCCAATTAAAGTCGAGACGGCGATGATGGCGTAGAACTGTTTCGCCTCTTTCGGCTTCGTGTCGAGCCCATACTTCCAGCCGAAGGTCTCGGCGACGGCGTAGGCGCTCGATCCGGTCAAGACCGGCACGGCGAGGAAGCCCGCGCCGATGAGCCCCGCAGCGAAGAGGTACTTCGCCGACGCGCCCGCGAAAGGTTCCAAAGCCTTCGCCGCATCGGTCGCGGATTGGACGTCGGTCTGGCCTGAAGTGTGCAGGGTCGTGGCGGCAGCGAGGATGACGAAGTAGAAGACGACGTTGCAGAAGACCATGCCGGCGAGCGTGTCCCACTTCGCGCCTTGCAACTCTTTGCGCGTCGCGCCCTCGCGTTGCTGCTGCGTCTTGCGCCCGATGCTCACCTCCTCTTCGACCTCCTCGCTCGCCTGCCAGAAGAAGAGATACGGCGAGATGGTCGTGCCCGCGATGGCGACGAGGGTGGTGATGTACTGGCTGTCGGTTCTAAGCGGTGGGATGACGGTCGCCTTGAGCACGTCAGTCCAATGCGGGTGCGCGAGGAAGGCGGCAATGATGTAGGCGAACAAGGTCAGCGTGAGCCACTTGAAGACCTTCGCAATCGTGCGGTACGAGCCCCAGATTTGCAGCGCGACGATGCCGAGGGCGATGGGCACGACGAGCGGCGTCGCCGGCACGACAGGTGCGGCCAGATTGATCGCGGCGGCGATGGCTCCGATGTCGGCGCCCGCGTTGATCGTGTTGGCGACGACAAGTCCCGCGACGGCGAAGTAGAGCAGCCAGCGCGGGTAGTGCTGGCGTAAGACCCCGGCGAGACCCGTGCCGCAGACCATCCCGATCTTGGCGCAGGTGAACTGCACGACCGCCATCAGCGGCAGCGTCAGGACGGCCGTCCAGAGTGTGGCGAAGCCGAGCGACGCGCCCGCGCTCGTGTAGGTGCCGATGCCCGACGGATCATCGTCCGACGCGCCGGTGATCAGGCCGGGGCCGAGCAGCTTGAGGAAGCGGCGGACGGGGTTGCGCTCGGACATCCCCGTGATCGAGTCGGTTCCGCCGGCGGGCTCTTTGTGCGGGATCGTCCGCTTATCTTTTTTGCCTGAAGTCACCCTCGTCCTCTCCCGACGTGTTAAGTTGGTCGAGCTTTGTCTTTAGAATGTCTTGCAGGCGCGCGGGTGAAGTATAATTGATAAAGGTTCGACCGGAGAGGAAAACTTACATTGATCAAGACCGTCTGCCTCAACAGCGCGTCGAAGAAGTTTAAAGAAAAGTGCGACGTCAGCGACATCAGCAACCTGCGCGAGCAGGAGCACAACATCGTCTGGGCGGACGTGGCCGACCCGAGCAGCGAGGACTTCGCCGAGCTGGCCGAGGAGTTCGGCTTCCACCCGCTCTCCATCGAGGACTGCCGCAACGAGCACCAGCGGCCGAAGATCGAGGAGTTCCAGGGCTACTACTTCGTCGTGCTCTATGAGGCGCAGCTCGCCGGCCCGCGCGATCAGCTTGAGCTGCGCGAGCTGAACATCTTCCTCGGCTCGAACTTCCTCGTCACCGTCCACTCGCGCCCCATCCGCGCCATCGAGACGGCGGGGCGCCTCTGGCACGAGTGGACTGATCGCGCCGAGCACGGCGCGGGGCTGCTCGCGTACCTGCTGATCGACGCCATCGTGGACGACTACCTGCCGCTCCTCGACGTGCTCAGCGAGCGCATGGACGACCTCGAAGATCAAATCTTCGGCGACTTCAAGCCCGCGGCACTCGAAGAGATTTTCGGCGTCAAGAAGCAGCTTCTCTACCTGCGCCGCGCGATCACGCCCTTGCGCGACGTCTTCAACGCGCTGCTGCGGCGCGAGCAGCCGATGTTCCCGCGCGAGACGCACGTCTATTTTCAGGACGTCTTCGATCACCTCATCCGCGTCGCCGACACCATCGACACCCTGCGCGACATGCTCGGCTCGACGATGGACGCGTTCCTCTCCGTGCAGGGCAACCGCATGAACATGGTCATGAAGCGGCTGACCTCCATCGCGACGATCCTCATGTCCGTCACGCTCGTCGCCGGGATTTACGGCATGAACTTCAAGCTCATGCCGGAACTCGAATGGCGCTACGGTTACGTCTTCGCGCTCACGTCAATGGTCGTCATCGGTGCGGGACTCTACATCTATCTGAAGAAGGTTGACTGGCTATGAGCAAAGGCGGGAAGAACGGGCGGGGCGCAGAGAAACACGCGCGGCGGCACGTCCGGCGCTCGCACACGGTGCGACACCGGGCGGAGCCGAGCGGCAATGTCGAGGAGGTCGCGGCTCAGCTCGCGCCGCTCGAAGAGCAGACGGCGGCGCGCGCGTCGGAGGCGGGCGCGAACAACAACGGCGGCGCGATCGTCGTGGACACGGGGGTGCTCAAGCTCCCCGCGGGGCTCGTCGAGGAGAAGCAGCAGCAGCGTCTGATGTTGGGCGTCGAGCCGGTCGTCTTCTTCATCATCGTCTTCGCCGTCGTCTTCATCCTCTTCATCGCGTGGCAGATTTCCCAGATGCCGCCGCCCAGCGGCGGATAGCCCCTGATAAGGGACGTCATATGTGTAGCCCACGGCGCGAGCCGTGGGAACGAGACGCAAAAAAAATCAAAGCCCCTGAAAGGGGCGAAAGAGATTTAACGTCGAAACTCTTTCGCCCCTTTCAGGGGCTTTGAAAATTTTATCCTTGCAAGTACCCACGGCTGACGCCGTGGGCTACAAGTCTTTCGCCCGCTTCGCGGGCTGGCGTCATCTGCGTCTCACGCGGGGCGTCTATGATCTGACGCCCTACTACGCTCATCGCCGCGCCCCGCCGCCGTTCTGCTCCTCGACTGCCGCCGCCGCGAGTTGGCCGAGCGCGCGCTCAAGCCGGTTGAAGCGCGCGAGCATCGTCTCCTGCATGCGGTCGGTCTTCTCGTGCAGATGCGCGACCTCCATCTCCGCCTTGATGTTGACGTCGTACTCGATGTCGGACTTCACCTTGTCTTTTTCCGCCTGCCGGTTCTGACTGATGAGCACGAAGCAGGCGAGGAAGATCGCTTCGAGCGAGACGATCATCGTGAGCAGGCCGAAGGGAAACGGGTCGAAGCCGTACGTGCCGTCGGCATTCTGCTTGAAGAGGTGCGGGGCGAGGAAGGTGTTGAGCGAAATCCAGATGATGAACCAGACGGTGTGGCTCAGGAGGAAGGGCATCGAGCCGGAGAACCACGCGAGCCAGTCAGCGATCTTTTGCAGGATGCCGAGCTGCTCCTGCATCTCCTCGTTGGCGTTGCGCGAGACTCGCGTCTGCAACAGCCGATCCGCCTTGCGCGTCATGCCGCTCAAGGCGGCGAGCATGGCGAGCGCGGCGTCGGGCTTGCGCTGGAAGATGAGCGAGAGGTCGCCGCGATCGAGGACGAGGAGCGACGTGGGCTCGGCGGCGACCGCCGTGGCGGAGCGCGGCTCGTCGTCGAGCAGGGCGAGTTCGCCGAACATGTCGCCGGCGTGCGCCGTGTGCAGGACGATCTTCTGCCCGGCGGTGTCCTTGACGAACAGCTCCATCGAGCCGGAGCGCACGACGTACAACTCGTCGCCGGGCTCGCCCACCTGGAAGAGGACGGCTCCTTCTTCGAGGTCGAGCCGGTCAACGACTCCGGCGAGCGTCGTGCGGTCGTCGTCGTCGAGGAGGTCGAAGAATTTCAGTTCGGAGAGAAGCTGAGGGTCGCAGGGCATCAGGGTCTCCTGGGAGAATCGGAGCGACTGGTGTTCGAGGGCGCAGGCCTGGGCGCGCCGCCGCCGGGCCCGGCGACGCGCGCCGTGCGCGTGATGGCGATGCGGTGGTCGCGCTTGCCCGCGTCGGCGATCTGGACTTTGATCTGGCGCACCGTGCCGTCGCGCTTGCTGTTCGTTGGGCTGTAGCCGACGACATACTGCGTGCGCATGTCGCGCGTGATCTCCTGCGCCACGCCGGGCAGGTCTGCGAGCGAGGCGGGGAAGAAGGCGCGCCCGCCCGTCTCGGTGGCGAGCTTGTTGATCAGCTCGGTCGCCTTGTCCTTCGGGCTCTTGCGGATGAAGCCGCCCTCGGCGTCGAGTTCCGAGGTGAAGCCGATGACGTAAATCTGCACGTCGTTTTCGCGCAGGTAGTCGAAGAGCTGGCTCAGCTTGTAGTAGCTGCTGCGATCCTCGCCGTCGGTGACGACGATCATGGCGCGGCGGCGCTTGTCGTTTAAGGCGTCGCCCTTCTTGTACTCGGCGGTGTGCTCGGCGCCGAGGAAGACGGCGTCCACGATGGCGGTCTGCCCGCCGTCGGTGTGCATGTTGTCGAGCGCGTCGTAGAGATCGTCCTTGTTCGCGGTGAAGTCCTGCAACATCCTGATCTCGTCGCTATCGACGAAGCGCATGAGGAACGTCTCGTCGCCCGGCTTGTTCTGATCGATGAGGATGCGCGTCGCGTCGATCACTTTTTCGAGGAGCGGCTTCATCGAGCCGGAGTTATCGACGACGAGCCCGTAAGAGATCGGCACTTCTTCCTTCGAGAAGAACTGTATCTGCTGCGGCACGCCGTCCTCGAAGACGTGGAACTCCTCTTTCGTCACATCGTTGATGGGGCGGTTGTTGCGGTCGATGACGCGGACGTTCAGGTTGACGAGGTTAACGTCAACCGGGATCACCTCGTCCGGGTCGATCTCCTGACCCTTCAACTCGGGCGGCGCGGGCGAGGCGCTCGGCGTCGCGCCGGTCTTCGGCGGGGTCTGGCTGACATTCGGGGCGGGCGTCGGCGTCGGCGTCGCCGCGGCGCGCGCGGGCTGTTGCTGCTGCGCCGTGGAGGTGGTGCGGCGCGGGCGCGACTCCTGCCCCGTCTGCTGCGCGCGCGAGGCGGGCGAGAGGAGCAGGCAGGCGAGCCCGAAGAGGGCGAGCGCGGCGAAGACGCCCGCGCGGCGGATCGAGTTGATGAAGCTAAGTCGTGCCATCCGAACCTCAAACCATCTGTGGTGAAACGTGGCGACGCGCCCAAACGGAAACGCCCGGCTCGCCCGCGCCGCTACGTTGGCGGCACAGCAGACTCGCGCAGGCGTTTCCTCACAGTTTAAGCCGGCGGGCCGGCTTCGCGCTGCTGGGGCTTCTCGTAAAGACCTTGCGGGCTAAGATGTGCCCGCACAGGTTAGAAGTTTAGCACGGCGCATGCGTTGCCAGCGCCGTCTGGCGCGCGCCGGAGAACGGGCGGGAATCCGGCGGCGCGAGGCGGCGTTCAGCGTGGGTTGGTCGTTGCGTAGTAGCCGTCTTTGGCGCGCACGAAGAGGTGCGGCAAGCCACGGGGCGGCGTGACCTTGACCTTGATCTTGTGCCACTTGCCGTCGTTCGCGAAATTCTTCGGGCGATAGGCGATGGCGTACTGGTGCCGCAACTCGATGGCGATGCGCTCGAAAATCTCGTTCATCTCGGCGGCGGTTTCGGGGAAGAAGGCGTGCCCGCCGGAGACGGACGCCAGCTCTTCGAGCAGCCCCTGCCCGGCGACGTCGAGCGAGCCGGGGCTCCCCTTCTCGACGATGCCGATGGCGTAGATCAGCACGTCGGTCTCTTTCAGCAGGCGGCGCAGCTCGTTGAAGGTGTAGCGCGAGTTGTTGTCCTGCCCGTCCGAGATGACGAGGAGCGCGCGCTTCGGGTGCGTGCCGCGCGTGACGCGCTCGACGCCGAGGTAGCAGGCGTCGTAGAGGGCGGTGTTGCCCTTGCTCTCGACGAAGGTCAGCCTGTTGAGCATGGCGTCGGAGTCGCGCGTGCGATCCATCAGGAGCTGGGCGCGCGAGTTGAAGCCGATGAGGAAGTACTCGTCCGAGTCGTGGCTCGTGTCCACGAAGTGGCGCAGCGCCTCGCGCGCGCGGTTCAGTTTGTCCTTGCCCATCGAGCCGGAGACATCGAAGATGATGCCCATGCTGACGGGCGCGTCGTCGTCGTTGAAGAACTGGATGTCCTGCTGCTCTTTGCCATCCCAGACCGTGAAGGCATCCTTCGTCAGCCCTGTCACGTAGCGCCCGTACACGTCCGTCAGCGTGACGTTGAGGTTGATGAGGTCTGTGTTGATGACATAGCGGTCGTCGGCGGCGGTGTTCGCGCTCGGCGAGGCAGCGACGGTCGTGGCCGTGGCGGTGGGCGTGGTCGGCGCGACGGTGGCTTGCGTCGGCTGGGCGGTCGGCTGCGCTGCCGGGGCGGCGGTCGTCGTTGTCGTCGCCGAAGACGGCGCGGGCGCGGGCTGCGAGGCTTCCGGCTGCTGCGGCAGTCCGTTCTTCTGCGGCTGCTGGGCGTGGCTCGGCGCGACGGCTAAGGCGAACGCGGCGAAGGCGAGGCAAGAGGTGAGCGCGGGGCTGTAGCCGGGGCGGAAGGCACGCTGGGCTCTCATGAAACCCTCCTGATCTGGAGCTCCCAAAAACTCCTCGCGGGGAGTAAAGTGCTGACGGGATGACCGGGCTGAACGCTTACGTCCTGTCCGATGCCACCCTGCCGAGTCCGGGTTGTCGTGACTGGCGACAAAAAGATTCGGAGCCGGGGAGTCTCCAAAGGGAACGAGTCGCATTGTACGACCGCGCGAGCGAGCCGCGCAAGACTCACCCGTGTCGAAACCTTCAACTCCCTGCAACTTTCTTCGCACGCCTTCCGCGCCGCGTGCCGCGTCGGACAAAAGAGAGCCGCCCGCGAGTCGGGGAGAGGCTGGCGGGCGGCTGTGAACACGAACCCCGGCGCGGACTAATTTGGCGGCGGCTCGCCGAGGACGATGCTGACGGGCTCCAGCGTCCTCGTCACCGTCGCGTCGTGATAGACGGTCTTGATGATGTCGCCGTTGAGATCGGCGGCGCGGTAGAGTTCGTGGGTCGCGCCCGCGTGCTCGAACTTGAGTACGTCCGCGTTATGTCCGAGGACTGGCTCGGAGCGCGTGTAATGCTTGTCCTTTTTCAGATCGCCGTTGCCCCTTTCGGGGAAAGGCGATTGAAGGCGCTTCGCTTTGGTCTTAGGATCAACGATGAAGACGCCGCGCCCTGATTCAGCCACCCGCTCGACTCGGAATCCGTTGTTAAACTGGATGAAGCCGCGCCAGTTGCCGTCCGAGGAGTAGTACCGCTTCTCCATGTAAGTGTCCACGATGCTCCCGTCGCTATGCTGCTCCCTCATCCGCCACGTGATTGTGTAGGGGACGAAGTTGGGCGACTTATGCCTTTGCACTTCGATAGCGAACGCGGCAATGGTAGAGGTCACGATGCCGATTGCAACCCCGAAAATTATTTTCTTGTGAGCCTTCATGATGTGCTCCGTTCTGGATTCACCCGCCCATCACTCTCGCCTAACATGCTACTGGATGCAGCTCTGACCGACCTGTGTTACGTGCCCGAAGAACGAGCCGTCGTCGCACATGAACCCCTCGACGAAATAAGTCCACGAACACTCCGAGTCGGATTCATAGTAATAATCGGAGTAGTAATAACAACTGTCGCCGCCACCCCCGCCGCCCCCGCCCCCGCCGCCGCCTCCGCCGCCACCGCCAGCCGTCGAGACGCAATTGCAATCGGCATTCAAGGTAGCGCCGGGCGGGCAGTTTTGTGTTACGCATTGACAGCAATATGCATCCGTGGGGTTGAGGAGAGCATTGGCGGAGCATCCGCTTTGATACCTGCTGAAGTCTGCTATCGGGCCAGAACAAAGATGGCAATCCCAAACGCTCGGCAGGGGTGGAGAGCCGGGGAGGGGAGCGGGTCCGGGCAGGTACGCACAGTAGCAAGAGTCATTTGGGCGCGTCGCGTCGTCGCACACCGGCGGCGGCGTGGGCGTCGGCTCAGGCGTCGGAGTGGGCGTGGGCGTGGGCGTCTCTACTGGAGTCGGCGTGGGCGCGGGGTTAGGTGGCGGGCAGGGATCAAGAAAGAATTCTGGGCAGACAGTCCCGAACTCATTGCAGACACCATCTCGATCTAATTCATAGTCATTTGAACACACGCCCCTGGGATCGGTGCAACTCGCCGTCTGGGTTGTACGAGCAGTTCCAAAGCAGCAGGTATAACTGCCATTTCTCCGTCTAGAACAGTCTGGCTGATCAGGGCAGCATGTATCTAGCCCAGACGTTGATGCGGCGGAGCGGGGTGCGGCAGACTTTCCTAAAGAAAAATTTACCGGCAGGAAGTTTGCCGGTAAGAAGAAAGAGCGTAACGGTTCAGATGAGTCCGGTGGAAAATTAGGCGGGAATTTCGGTAATGATGCGTCGCCCGTTCCTCTACCGCAATTCATTGTTTCAGCACGCTAGTCGAAACTATGCACTTTAGTGCAAGACTTTAGTTGCTACCCACTTCTAGGGATGCTAGAAGTGCGGCGACATGAAAGAGAACCGATACGGCAGTCATTCAGTCACGAGGTTGACGGCACACATCGTGTGGGTGACGAAGTACCGCTACCCCGTGCTCAAGGGTGACATCCAGAAGAGATGCCGTGAGCTAATCATCCAGATCTGCGACGCCGAGGACGCCAGGATACTCAAGGGTGTGGTGAGCAAAGACCACGTCCACAGGCACATCGAGTACCCGCCTTCGAAGTCGCTCTCGGACTTGGTCAAGCGGCTCAAAGGTCGCACCTCGCGCATCCTCCAGCAAGAGCACCCGGCGTTGCAGAAGCAATACTGGGGGCGACACTTCTGGGCAATCGGGTATGGTGCGTGGAGCACCGGCAACATCACGGAAGAGATGGTGCAAGAATATCTGGAGCACCATCGGCATCCGTCGAACGAGGAGACGGACAACTTCATCCTGGAGGAGTAGGACTTTCAGTCCTGCTCAAACCTCTGCACTTTCAGTGCAGAGTGGTTTAGTGACACCTTCTGGTGAATGTCTATCGGCAAACCCCCGGTTGAGGTGTAGCCTGTACCGTCACCAAAGTTAAGCTCACCGAATACGAGCCGAACTTTTTTGGGCTCCTCCTTTTGCAAGTTACGCCGTTTTGAGAAATTCTCCCAGCCTCTACCTTCAAGTTCAGAAATTTTAAATATGTGTGTCTCACCGGGCTTAATAGGTATGTCATCTGGCTGTAGGGGTTCGTTAAAGTCAACCAGTGCCGCCCTGCCGTAATGAACTACAACTATTCCGATATCATGTCCTGTGTCAGACTTTATCTCCGACGTTGCTAGGGCGAAGTCAAGTAAGTAGATCGGTTTGTCCCCAGTGTTTTCGACTTCGATCTCCAACTCGCGCGTCCACTTCTCATCGTTCAGGTTTTTCACCTTAACTTTAATCGGCAGATGCTTCGGTATCCGATCCTCTAGCTCTCGTTGTTGAGGGGAAACGGCGGAATTACCCTGAGGGGCTTGTGCCGTGCTTGACACGATTCCAATCGCGCACAGCAAAAGGAGCAAAACTAATAACGCGATTTGAAAAACAGGCAGGCTTCGCTTCCGGGGCGTTGAGGATTGATGAGGACTCACGACGTTACTCCTTCGCGGCTAGTTGAGGCACATCCCGCTTGGTGAGACGGGCGCAGCATATTCCCGTCGGAGCTGGGCGTCAAGGATTATCCCTGCGACAAAATGTGCGCCTCTCTGCAACTTTCTCCGCGCGGCGGCGTGTAGCTTTGGCGCGACGCGTGGGCGCGGCGTCGGCGCGTGCCGGGCGCGAGAGGCGCGTGTTACAATTTCACATTCGCGTGTGAGACCCGACCGCAAGCGCGACGGTTGCGCCGCCCGCTCGGCGGCGTCGATCAACCAAAGAAGCATGGCAGAGTTCATTTGTCGTCTGGGGACGCCCGCGGGCGAAGTCGTGACGCGCACGGTCGAAGCCGTGGGCGTGGCGGAGGCGCGCATCCGGCTCGAAGCCGAGGGCTTCCGCGTCTTCTCCGTCGTCCCGCCAAAACGCAGCGGCGCGGCGGCTCTGACGCGCGGCGGTCGCGCCGGCTTCGGCGCGCGCGTCAAGCCCGGCGACTTCCTGCTCTTCAACCAGCAGATGGCGGCGCTGACCCGCGCCGGCATTCCGATCCTGCAAGCCGTCGCCATGCTGCGCCGCCGCGCCGCGAGCACGAAACTGCGCGCGGTGCTCGGCGATGTGGAAGAGAAAATCCGCGGCGGCATGGCGCTCTCCGCCGCTTTCGCCGCACAGGGCTCCATCTTCCCGCGCATCTACACCGCCTCGATCCTCGCGGGCGAACGCTCCGGCGCGCTCGACGACGTGCTCGATCGCTACAACAAGTACATGCGGCGCGGCGTCGAAGTCCGCCGCAAGATTCGCGGCGCGCTCGCCTACCCGCTCTTTTTGCTCGCCGCCTCGTTCGGCATGGTCGTCTTTCTGACGACTTACGTCGTGCCGCGCATGGCGCGACTCTTCGAGGGCTTCGGCGGGAATCTGCCGGTCATCACGGCCATCGTCGTCGGCATCTCCGCCTGGATGGGGACGAACATCTACTGGTTCGGCCCCCTCTTCATCGCCGCCGTCGTCGCGCTCTACGTCTGGTCGCGCACGCCGCCGGGGCGGCTGATGATTGACACCGTGCTGCTCAAACTCCCCATTGTCGGGAACCTCGTGACGCAACTCGCCATCGCGCAGGCGACGCGCTCGCTCTCGACGCTGCTCGCCGGCGGCATCACGCTCGTCGAGTCTTGGGAGATCGGGGCGGAGGCTGTCACGAACCGGGCGCTGCGGGCGCGCTCTTCGGCGATTTTGCCGATGATCCGCGAGGGCAGATCGTTTACGGAGAGTCTGGAGAACGCCGGGTGGATTCCGTCGCTCGCCCTCGACATGATCGGCGTGGGCGAGCGCTCCGGCTCTCTGCGCGAGATGTTGGACGAGGTGGCGAGCTTCTACGACGCCGAGTCAGAGGTGCGTTTAGAGCAGTTGACGACCATACTCGAACCTGCGATTCTCCTCGTCATGGGCGGCGTAGTGATCACGATCCTGCTCGCGATCTACCTGCCCATCATCCAGTCGATCTCGAACGTTTCCGGGATCAACCACCACTGATCTCGACCCTGTCTGCCACGGGCGCGACCATCCCCGGCGCGCTTTCGGGCATCTGAACACTCTCGGTCGGGGCTTGTAGGCCGCCGTTAACACTTAGCTTTATGACCGCATCCCTCGAAGACACCGTCACAGACGCGTCGCAGACGTCGAGCCCGCGCGCCGGGCTGGCGATAGCGCCCGATCACGGGCTCCCGCCGGAGGTGCGCGCCGCGATGGACTTGGCCGCGCGCTACCGCCTGCCTTACGTCGATCTGCTCCCGCCCGAAGGCGAGTCGCCCATCGACTACTCGATGCTTGGCGAAATCCCCGTCGAGCTGATGCTGCGCAACCAGTTCGTACCCCTGCGCCGCGAGGGCAAGCGCCTGCACATCGCGATGGCCGACCCGAGCGACCTCGAACGCCTGGACGAGCTGGCGAGCGCCCTGCACGCGCGCGTCGTCCCGCACGTCGCGACCGCCGGGGCGATTGACGTGGTGCTCCGCAAGGGCGACGCGACGCAGCGCGTCCTGCAAGAGGCGACCTCGGGCTTCCGCATCTCGCTCGTCAAGGAGACGGAACACGGCGAAGAGGTGCTCGATCTCGACCGGCTGGCGACCGACAGCGACATGTCGCCGATCATCAAGCTGGTCGATACGATCATCTTCACGGCGATGGAGTCGCGTGCGTCCGACATCCACATCGAGACGCGCGACACGGCGGTGCACGTCAAGTACCGCATCGATGGCGCGCTCTACGAGAAGGTCGATCCGATCTCGCTCGAATATCACCAGACCTTGATCTCGCGCATCAAGGTCATGTCGGAACTCGACATCGCCGAGCGCCGCGTGCCGCAGGACGGTCGCTTCCGCGTGCGCTACAAGGGCAGGAACGTTGACTTCCGCGTCTCGATCATGCCGACCGTCCACGGCGAGGACGCGGTGATCCGTATTCTCGACAAGGAGCAGATCAACGAGCAGTTCCGCAACCTGACGCTCGATGTGGTCGGCTTCGACGACGACGACGTGCGCAGCTTCCGCCACTACATCGCCGAGCCTTACGGCATGGTCCTGGTCACGGGGCCGACGGGTTCGGGCAAGACGACGACGCTGTACGCGGCGCTCAACGAGATCAGGAACGAAGAAGACAAGATCATCACCATTGAAGACCCGGTCGAGTACCAGCTCCACGGCGTGACGCAGATTCCCGTCAACGAGAAGAAGGGACTGACCTTCGCGCGTGGGCTTCGTTCGATCCTGCGCCACGATCCCGATAAGATCATGGTCGGCGAAATCCGCGACAACGAGACGGCGCAGATCGCCATCCAGTCGGCGCTGACAGGTCACTTGGTCTTTACGACCGTCCACGCCAACAACGTCATCGACGTCATCGGGCGCTTCCTCAACATGGGCGTCGAGCCTTACAACTTCGTCTCGTCCCTGAACTGCGTGCTCGCGCAGCGCCTCGTGCGCGTGCTGTGCGAGGTGTGCAAGCGCGCCTACGATCCGTCGGAGGAGGAGCTGGCGGAGGCGGGCTTGAAGTTCGCCGAGCACCACGACCGCCTCTTCTACATGAGCGTCGGCTGCGACGCCTGCAACCACACGGGCTACCGCGGGCGCACCGCCATCCACGAGCTGCTCGATCTCTCTGACAACATCCGCGAGATGATCATCGCGCGCCGCCCCGGCTCCGAAGTGCGCCGCGCGGCAGAGAAAGAGGGCTTGCGCTCCTTGCGCGAGTCCGCGCTCAGAAAAGTCTTCAGCGGCGTCTCGACACTCCACGAGATCAACCGCGTCACCTTCGTCGAGGAAATCAAACTCAACGGCGACGGGCAGCCGGTCGCGGTCGCCAGTTAGCCCGGCGGCTTGCGGCGTCGCCCGCGCGCGGCTCTCAGTTTTAAGGAACGGTTTACTTTCTCCCGCGTGTAAGCTAACCGGTGACCAGCCCGCCCGCGCGTCCGCTGTGAGCCGCCACGACTGACAACGGACGACCGATTACAGACGATTTTTATGAGGTCTCAGATGAAGCAATCAACTCCGGTGCGCCGCCTCGCGTCGCTGTTCATGATGCTCTGCCTGCTCGCCGCCCCCGTCGCGGTGCTTGCCAAGAAGGGCGAGAAGAACTTCCGGCGCGGGATCGACGACGAGAAGATGGAACAGTGGGAGCAGGCGGCGCAGGAGTACGCGCTGGCGCTGGCGGCGAACCCGTCCGATCTGGAGTACCAGCTCCACTACCGCCGCGCGCTCTTCAACGCCTCGCAGAAGTTCATGAGCACGGGGCGCACGCTCGCCGAGCAGGGCGACTACACGGGCGCGTACAACGCCTTCCGCCAGGCTTACGGCTACGACCCCGTCAACGAGCTGGCGGTCGCCGAGATGAACCGCATGATGCGACTCCAGCGCGAGAAGGAAGGTGCCAACGCCACCAAGCCCGGCGCGCTCATCGGCGGCGGCACGGCGGCCAACGGCGCGACGACTGTGCCCGCCGCGTTCGAGAAATCAACCGGCGCGATGAAGGCGGACGCGGCGCAGGGCGGTCGCGTCGCCGACGGTCAGGCGGCGCAGGGCTCGCCCGTCACGCCGCGCAGCGAGCAGTTGCGCGTCATCAACTACAACGGCGATCTGGAAGACTTCATCCGCCGCACCGCCGCCGAGCTGGGCCTGAACGTCATCGTCGATCGCGACTTCCCGAAGCGGCAGGTCAAGATCGAGCTGCGCGACGTGACGGCAGCGCGCGCCCTCGATCACATCTTCATCGCGCAGAACCTGTTCTTCCAGAAGCTCGACCGGCGCACCATCCTCGTCGCCGATCAGTCGAAGCGCGGCCAGTATCAACAGTTGGTGCTGCGCACCTTTTACCTGACGAACATCGATCCGCAGGACGCGCGCAACCTGATCCAGTCGGCGCTGCCGCCCAACGCCGGGCGCCAGCCGCTGGTCACGCCCAACAAGGCGACCAACTCGATCACGGTGCGCGACACGCCCGAAAACATTCGGCTCATCGAAGACCTGCTGCGCGCCATCGACAAGGATCGCGCCGAGGTCGTCATTGACGTGAACATCTACGAGGTCTCGCACTCGAACCTCCTGCAACTCGGCAACCAGATCGGCAGCGCCTCGTCGCTCGGCAACCTCGGCGGCTTCAACCCGCTCACGATCCTCGTCGGCGGCCCGAACGGGCGAGGCGAGCAGACCGCTACCACCAAGGGCGGCACGACGAAGTCGATCCTTGACACCGCCGCCACGGCGGCCGTCACGGCGCTCGGCGGCACGTTCGTCCTCCCGCCCACACAGCTCGCCGCCTTCCAGGCGAAAGACAACTCGCGGCTGATGGCGCACACGCAGGTGCACGCCTTCGACGGCGAGCAGTCCATCACGCGCATCGGCGAGAAGGTGCCGATCCAGACGGCGCAGGTCACGCCGTTTGGCGGCGTCTCGGGCACGGGGGGCAACAACGGCGGCATCAACAACGGCGGCGTCAACAACGGCGTCTTCGGTGGCAATGGTTACCCCGTCATCCAGTATCAGGACACGGGTCTCAACCTGAAGTTCACGCCGCAGGTCTTCCCGAACCAGGACGTGGAAGTGAAGATGGAGATCGAGTCGAACGACGTGATCGGCCTCTCATCGTCGCTGACGCCCACCTTCAGCCAGCGCACGATGAGCGGCAAGGCGCGCATCCCGAACGGGCGCACCGTCATGATCGCCTCGGTCGCGCAGAACAAGGAGTCGCGCGGTCGTCAGGGCCTGCCGCTGCTCGGCTTAATCCCCGTCCTCGGTCGCCTCTTCTCGACGCCGACGCACAACGATGCCAACGCCGACATCGTGATCACGGTCTCGCCCATCGTCCTGAGCGCGCCGGTCGTCACGCCCGAAGACATCGAGGTGCGCGGCAGCGGCACGCTCCAGGCTCCGATCTCCGACTCGCTCGAAGCGATGGTGCGCGCCGCTGACCGCGAGGACAGCCTCGCCGCCGCGCGCCAACTGCCGACCAGCACCACCGTCGAGGTGCCCACCGCCGCCGCGGCTGAAGCGGCGAGCAAGACGAACGACGCGTCCGCCGCGCCTTCGGCGCAGCCCGCGCAGACGGTCGCGCAGTCGCAGCCGAACGCGCCCGCCGACGCGCCGACTTACGCGCCCGCGCCGAAGATTCTGGCGGGTGTCGGGGGCGCGTCCGTCGCCGGCAACTCGTTCGTGCCCTCTGTGCTGGACGCGAACGCGCGGCTGGTCTCAAACACGAACCGGCTCCCGGTCGTCAACACGGAGGACGCGCCGCCCCCGGTGCGGGAGGTCGTCGCGCCGGCGAAGGTGACGCCGCCCGGTGCCGCGCCGCTGGCGAGTCTTGTCAACGCGCCGGCGAACGGCGCGGACGGGGCTGGACTCTTCATTATGGCGGGTCAGAAGGAGATGCGCGTCGGCGAAAAACAGCGGCTGATGATCTTCGTCAAGACCGACACGCCGCTCGCGCTCGCCGCCGCGACGCTCAAGTTCGATCCGCGCCTCTTCAGTGTGCGCTCGGTCGCGCAGGGGAGCCTCTTCACCGACGCGGTGAACGCGCCGCCCTCGATCACGCAGTCGGTCGATCCGCGCGGCTCGCTCCTCGCGCTCGTCGCGCCGCGCGTCGGCGCTCCCGTGTCGGGCGCGGGCGTCCTGCTCTTCGTCGAGAT
This sequence comes from Pyrinomonadaceae bacterium, assembly GCA_045807785.1. Classification (GTDB taxonomy): domain Bacteria; phylum Acidobacteriota; class Blastocatellia; order Pyrinomonadales; family Pyrinomonadaceae; genus JAIVGV01. Next base: position 10,963 of record JBJMGS010000274.1, on the reverse strand, counting down.
CGAGGCGCTCGCCGCGGGCGAGGGCGAGATCAGCTTCGACCCATCAGGCGTCCACCTGATGTCGGCGGGCGGCGCGAGCGTCGCCGTGCAAACGTCGCCGGTGCGCCTGACGGTGAAACAGCAGTAGGAGTCTGGAAGTAACTTTGATACGACGCGAGAGGGAAGGCGGCTGGACGCTCATCGAGCTGGTCATCACGATGACGGTGATGGCGGTGCTCGCGCTCGGCGTCATCCCGATGGTCAAGACGGCGGTGCGGCGGCAGAAGGAACTGCAACTGCGCGAAGACCTGCGCGAGATGCGCGAGGCGATCAAAGAGTTCCGCCGCGACACGATGGGGATGCAGTGCGGCGCGGGGCTCGGCGGTGGCGGCGCCACCGGGAACGTCGCGCCGAACCCCGTTCCGGCGCCGAACGGTCAGGGGCCGCAGCAGGGAGTGCCGAGTCTGGTCGATCCGCGCAGCAAGGTCGTCATCGGCGACTGCACGATCTTCACGGTTGATAACCCAGACCACTACCCGCCCGATCTCGACACGCTGGTGAACGGCGTCAACGTCGTGCCGCGCACCGCGTCGTCGGCACAGACGGTGGGGAGCGTGCAGGGCAACTTCCTCGACCGGCAGCAGGGCGGCGCGCTCGCGACGAAGAAGAAGATTTACCTGCGCGCGATCCCGGTCGATCCGATGACGGGCAATAAGGACTGGGTGCTCTGTTCGAGCTGGGAGCCGCAGAACAACGAGGGCTGTAGCGGCAAGGAGAACGTCTTCGACGTGCGCTCGGCCTCGCGCGCCGAGGCGCTCAACGGGAAAGACAAGTACAGTGACTGGTAAATCAATTGCGGATTGCGGATTGCGGATTGCGGATTTCAGAGCGCGCTCTGCGCGACTGAGATCGCGCGCCGGTATCTTTTCGCCTTCTAATCCGCAATCCGCAATCAGCAATCAGCAATCGAGAGGGTTTACCCTCTTAGAGTTGATGATCGTCATCTCGATCATCATCATCCTCGCGATCATCGTGATGCCGCAGTACCAGCGCACGGTCGTGACGGCGCGCGAGTCGGTCTTGAAAGACGATCTCTTCCAGATGCGGAAGATGCTCGACCAGTACGCCGCTGACAAGGGGCAACTGCCGCAGTCGCTCAACGATCTCGTCGCGGCGGGCTACCTGCGCGAGATGCCGGTCGATCCCATCACGGAGAAGGCCGACTGGAACACGACGACGGGGGCCGATCCGAGTTCCGCCGAGGGCGGGCAGGGCGTCACCGACGTCCACAGTTCCGCCTCGGACGTCTCGTCCGAAGGTACGCCGTACAATCAATGGTGACGGGTGTCGGGTAAGACCTGCCCGGATTTATCCGCCCCTGACACCTGGCACCCGACACCCGTCACCTCTGCTCATGAATCCGCTCGCTAAAATCACGCGCCCGCGCTTCCCATCAGCCGCCGTCGGCCTGACGGGCGAGTCCGCCGCGCTCGTCGTGCTCGACCGCCGCCGCGACGCGCTCGTCGTCAAACGCGCGGGCATCGCTCCGCTGCCCGAAGGCTTGCTCAGACCCGGCTTCGACGAGGCGAACGTCTCGGATGTGGCGGAGCTGGCGAACGTCTTGAACAACCTCGCGGTGAGCGCCGGGGTCGCCAAGCGCAGCCGCTGGTCGGTCGCGCTGCCCGAGGCGGCGACGCGCACGGCGATCCTGACTCTGGAGAGCGCGCCCGCCTCGCGCGCCGAGAGCGAGGAGATGGTGCGCTGGAAGACCGAGCGCACCTTCGGCGCGAGTGCCGACGAGCTGCGCGTCTCGCGCCAGCGACTGCGCGCCGACGCGCAGGGGCGCGTGCGTTATCTCGCGACCGCCATCCGCCGCGACGTGCTCGACGAATACGAGGCGACGTTCGAGGCTTTGGGCTGGCGCGCCGGTCTCATGCTGCCGCGCCACATGGGCGAGCAGAACTGGCTCACGCGGCTGCGCGCGGGCGGTGACTCGCTGCTCGTCAGCTCGCACGCCGAAGGGTTCACCGCGGCGCTCCTGCGCGGTGACGAGCCGCTGCTCGTGCGCAGCATCGCCTGCGACCCGGAAGACCGCGCCGACGAACTCTACCGCTTCCTCCTCTTTTACCGCGACCGGCTGCGCTCGCCCGAAGACAGCGGCGACGCGGGCGCGGGCGTCGCCGTCGGGCAGATGCTCATCGCGGGCGAAGGGCTCGAAGAGCCGCAAGCCGCGGCCATCGTCGAAGAGACGCTCGCCTCGCGCCCGCGCCTGCTCCGCGCCGAAGACGTGCGCCTCTCGCTCCCTTCGCCCGAACTCTCCTTCGCCCAACTCGCCGCGCCCGCTGGCCTCGCCGCGTTCGCCTTCGGCTGAAAGCGAGATGTCAGATGCTAGATGCTGGTTGAGACTTGTATCCCGACTAACATCCAGCATCTGACATCTAACATCTCGCCCTTGAAACTTTCGCCCCGCGCCCGTCGTAAGATTTGGGTCGAACCCATGAGCGCCGTAGCTTCTCCCACGCTGAATCAAGTCGTCGCACTCGCCGACCGCGACCTCGTGACGCGCGCCATGCGCGGGCGCGACGACGGCTTCGAGGAACTCGTGCGCCGCTACCAGCGTCCCATCGTCTCCTACGTCTATCGCATGACGGGCAACTACGACACCGCGCTCGATCTCACCCAGGACGTCTTCATCAAAGTTTACGGCTCGCTCGCGCGTTACCGCCCCGAGTACAAGTTCTCGACGTGGATTTATCGCATCGCGCACAACACGGCGATTGACCACCTGCGCCGCCAGTCCACGCGCGAGCAGGAGTTGACCGCGAAGACTGCGGACGGCGAGACCTACGAGCGACCCGTCGCGAGCGACGCGCCGACGCCCGAACAACTGAGCGAGCGCGCCGAGCGACGCGCCGAGATCGAAGATGTCATCCAGCAGTTGCCGCCGAGCTACCGCGAGCTGATCGTCCTGCGCCACGCGCACGACATGAGCTACGACGAGATCGCCGAAGTCACAGGGCTCCCGCTCGGCACCGTCAAGAACCGCATCTTCCGCGCGCGCGAGGCGATGCGCACACCCTTGCGCGAGCGCGGCATCGCCACGATGTGAGCCCGCCTAAAGACGACGCGACCGGGCGGCTTGAGTTAAAGACGTGAACGAAGCGACGAACAGAGCGACGGACAAAGCAGCGTGCGACGGCGCGACGGCCTTCGCCTGCGACGCCGCCTTGCTGCCCGCTCGTGACGCCGCGCCCGCCGCCTGCGACTGCGCCGACGTCGCCGCCTACCTCGACGGCGAGCTGAGCGTCGCTGAAAGCTCCGCGTTCGAGTCGCACCTCGCGTCGTGCAGGTCTTGCGCCGGCGCGCTCGCCGAACAGCGTCGCCTGCTGTGCCTGCTCGACGCGGCGTTCGCGCGCGCGCAGCGCAAGGTCCCGCTGCCGGAAGATTTCGTGCGGGTGGTGAAGGCACGCGCGCAGACCGACATGAGGTGCGTGCGCCGCAGCTCTGAGAAGTGGCTGGCGCTCGCGCTCTGCCTCGGGCTCGGCGCGCTGGCGTTCGCGCTGATCGGCGGTCGCGCCCTCGCCGACGGGCTGACGCCGCTGCGCGCTGCGGCGGGCGCGCTCGGCTCGATCCTCGCCATGCTCTTCCACGCCGCGGCAGAGGCGGCGGCGGGCGCGCTCGTCATCCTGCGCGGCCTGGGTCGCTACCTCTCGACGGGGACGCGCGGCGCCGGTCTCGCCGTCGTCGCCGCGCTCGCCTGCGCCGCCCTCGCGCTCGTCGCCCTCATCAACAACTACCACCGCGAACGTTTGCCCGACTGAATCCCCAGCCCGGCTGAAACTCAAACCCTCCCCGCACGTAACACTTGTTCCACGCGCACGTCCGCCGGCAGAGGTCTACCGCCGGGGCTGAAAGTTTTTCGCGCGCCGGACTTATTTGATCGTGCACACGTTTGATCTCGATGAGAGTTTGAGTTTTCCCGCGTGCTTCGCCGCCGCGCTCGCGCCGCGCACTGTCGCGACGCTGGCGACGCTCGCGCGCGCGGCGGCGACCATGCTCGTCGTCATGCTGGCCGCCGCCGCCGTGTTCGCGGCGCAACAGTCCGGCATGGAGAGCACGCGCCCCCTTGCGCCGGACGCTGAGGCGCCGCCGTTCCAGGGAGCATCGGGGACGGAAGGCGAGCCGCTCGTCGTCGAGGGCGACACGGCGCGCGACGTGTTCGGCATGGGGCGCTCGGTCGTCGTGCGCGGGCGCGTGCAGCACGGCGTGATGGCGTTCGGCGGCGACGTGGTCGTCGAGGGTCGCGTCGAGGGCGACGTGGCGGCGGTCGGCGGCTCGGTCGTGCAGCGCGACGGCTCGTTCATCGGCGGCGACGTGTGGGTCTTCGGCGGCGCGTACCACCACGGCAAGAACCCGCCGGCGCGCAACCCGGCGAGCGCCACCGTCATGTACGCCGGCTACGAGCAGGAGCTGCGCGAGGCGGCGCGCAACCCGGCGTCCATTCTCGCGCCGCGCTGGTCGCTGCCGTCGCTCGGGATGCGCGTGCTCTCGGCGCTCTTCTGGTTCATCGTCTCGCTCGCGCTGACCGCCGCCACGCCGGGGCCGATCAGCCGCGCGGCCGCACGACTCCAGTTGACGAGTTTGCGCGTCGCGCTCATCGGCCTGTTAGGCGCGATCGTGATCGGCTTCGGCGTCCCCGTCTCGCTCCACCTGCTGCCGCCCGCGCTCGGCGTCTTCGTCGGCGCGCTGGCGTGCCTGCTGCTCGTCGTCGGCTACCTCTTCGGTCGCGTGGCGATCCACGCCGCGACGGGTCGCTGGCTTCAGCGCCATACTTTGAGCGAGCGGAGCCGTTCGGAGTCGGTCGCGCTCCTGCTCGGCGCGCTCTTCTGGGGGCTCGTCCTCTCGCTGCCGTATGTGTGGGCGCTCGCCGCCGCCGGCCTCGTTGTCACGAGTCTCGGGCTCGCGCTCACGGCGCGCTACCGGCTGAGCTGGAAGTCGCAGGCAAAAATCTGAGCGGCGCTCGGCCCGCCGCGTCACGAAAAAAAATCTTACCGCCGACCTTCCGCCTTTGACCGACCAACCCATTTGCGCGTCTAATTGCGCGACGTTCCAAAGACCGAAGCCGAAGTCCTGAATCGCCGCACGCATCCGTGGACACTTTGCCGCCGCACGACGAACCGACGGACGACGCGCTCGTGCAGTCGGTGCGCGCGGGCGACGAGACGGCGTTCGAGCATCTGTTCGAGCGCCACCGCGGGCGCGTCGCGCGCGTCGCCGCCCGCTTCTTCCCGCGCCGCGATCAGATCGAAGAGATCGTCCAGGAGACTTTCGTCAAAGCCTACTTCGCGCTCGACTCTTACGCGGGCGCGCACGCCGCCTCATTCCCCGCGTGGCTCTCGCAGATCGCCGTCAACGCCGCCTACGACGAGCTGCGCCGCGCCCGCCGCCGACCACAGGACGCCGGACAGTCGCTCACCGAAGACGAGGAGCAGCAGCTCGGCGCGCGCCTCGATCAGATCGTCTCGACCGGGGCGGACGTCGAGTCCGCGCTCGTCTCGCGCGACCTCGCCGCGAAACTCCTCGCCCGCCTCGACCCGGAAGACAAACTCGTCCTGACTCTGCTCGACGCCGAAGGTCTCTCGGTCGCCGAGATCAGCACTCTCACCGGCTGGTCGGCCTCGAAGGTCAAAGTCCGTGCCCACCGCGCACGCGCCTCTCTGCGCCGCGTCCTGCGCAAATACCTGTAAATGCCGCGCCCGTGCGCGAAAATTCTTGTAACCGCCGCGTCCGGCGTGCCGTCTCCCGTGTGTGGAACGCCACAGCCGTAGTGCCCGCGAGGTGCGAAATGTTCGGAAAACAGGCCCACGACATCTCTGACGAAAAACTCGACGCGCTCGCGCGGCTCGTTGTGCGTTCCGCCGCGTCCGCCGACGAGGGGGAAGCCGAAGCGGTCGCCGCCTCGCCGTTCCTCTACGCGCGCATCAGGGCGCGCGTCGCAGAGCGGCGCGAGCAGCCGGACGAGGGATGGCGCACGCTGCTCGCGGTGGCGTGGCGCGCGGTGCCCGCGATGGCGGTCGTCGCGGCGTTGGCCTTCGCGATCCTGCTCTGGCTCGGGGTGTCTGGCGTGCGCACGAACGCGCAGTTCAGCGACGAGGCGCTCGTCGGCGCGCAGGGCAACGGCCCCGTCTCGGTCGTCCTCTCCGAGGGCGATCAACTTTCGCGCGACGACGTGTTCGAGCTGGTGGTCAACCGGGAAGTGTCGGGGGCGAAATAAATGACAGGCAGCACGCGAATTAAAATCTGGATCGTCTTCGTCGTCGTCTTCGCGCTAGGGTGCGCGACGGGCGTGGCGCTCGACGGCGTTTACCGCTCGCGCGCCGCGGGCGCGGGGCATTCCGACGAAGATCGCAAGCGCGACGCCGAGGCGCACTTCAACAAGATGCGGCAGGATTTGAACCTGACGGATGAGCAGGCGACGAAGATTCGCGGCGTCCTCGAAGACGCGCGCAACGATTACCGGCAGCTCCGCACGGAGCTGCGTCCGCGCTTCGACGAGCCGCGCCTGAAGGCGCGCACGCGCATCCGCGAGTTGCTCAACGAAGGGCAGCGGCAGAAGTTCGACGCCATCACCGCGCAGATGGACGCACGGCGCGACGAGCATGAGCAGCAGGATCGGCGCTGACGCTGTGCCGCCTAAGTCGCCCGCACGTTGCATCCCGGCGCGAATCGCGGAACAATGGTGGCAATCCCCCGGCGACGGCAAAATTTAAGCACTTGGGAATGAGGAGTCGTATGAGAAAGGCTTTAGTGTCTCTCGCGCTCACGCTCGCGCTCGTCGCGGGCGTGGCGGCGCAAAGTCCGAACGCGCAGCAGCCCGCCGCCGCCTCGTCCGACAAGGACATCAAGGCGACGAGCGTGCTCGGCGACGTGACGGCGATCAACGTCGAAGCCAAGGGGCTTGCCGTGAAGACCTCCGCCGGCGCGAGCGTGCTCGTCATGCTCACCGACAAGACGGCCTTCAAGCGCGCGCAGCCCGGCTCGACCACGCTCGCCGACGCGACGCCCATCGCGCTCGCGGACGTCGCCGTCGGCGACCGCGTCTTCGCCTACGGTCGCGTCTCGGCGGATCAGCGTAGCGTCCCGGCGCAACTCGTCGTCGTCATGACGAAGTCCGACATCGCGAAGAAGCAGGAGCACGACCGCACCGAATGGCAGCGGCGCGGCGTCTGGGGCACGATCACCTCGCTCAACCCGACGACGAAAGAGATCACGCTCAACGCGCGGATGCCCGAAGGCACGAAGCCCGTCGTCGTCGAGGCGAGCGGCGAGAAGGTTGACTTCCTCCGCTACGCGCCCGACTCGGTGAAATATTCCGACACGAAGCCCAGCTCGTTCGCCGAACTGAAAGTAGGCGATCAGCTCCGCGCGCTGGGCACGCGCAGCGCCGACGGCGCGCGCTACACGCCCGAAGAGATCGTCTCCGGCTCGTTCAAGACGATCCTCGGCACGGTCGCGTCCGTGGACGCGGCGAACCACACGGTCAAGATCACGCCGGGCGGGCAGAAGCAGCAGCTCACCGTCGTCATCAGCGACAACTCGAATTTGCGCAAGCTCGATCCGCAGGCGGGACAGATGCTCGCCTTCATCACGATGCGCGCCGCGGGCGGCGGCATGCCCGGCGCGGGCAACGCCCGCTTCGGCGGTGGCCCCGGTGGTGGTGCCGGCCAACCGTCGGGCGGCTCTCCGCAGGGCGGCGAGGGGCGTCGCCCCGAAGGCGCGGCGGGCGGCCAAGGCGGCGGCGCGGGCGCGCCGGGCGGCTTCCAGCGGCGCGGGATGATGGGCGGCGGTGGCGGTGGCTTCGATCTCAACGAAGTGATCGACCGTCAGCCGCAGGCGAAGCTCGCAGACCTCAAGCCGGGCGATGTCGTCATCGTGTCGAGCACGACAGGCGCAGACCCGACGCGGGTCAACGCGATCACGCTGCTCGCGGGCGCAGAGCCCGTGCTCATGGCGTTACAGGCACAGCCGCGACGCGGCGGCGGGGCGGGCGCGTCCGACCTCGGCTTGCCCGCCGGTATCGATCTCGGCATCGGGCTCCCTTAATGAAGTTTAACGGGGGCGCGGGGACTAACGGCTTAACCCTGCGCCCCTTTTGTGTATCTTGATAAAGACGAAGGACGATTGAAACGATCATGCACTCATTGAAACAGACACTTGCGCGGGCGCTCAGGCTCCTCTTCGCGCTCTCGCTCCTCTCTCCGCTCGCCGCCCCGGCGCAGCAACTCGCCGTCTCAGCGGCGCAGCAGCCAACCGGCTCCCTGCGCGGCGTCGTCAAGGACGAGCAGGGCGGCGTCATTGTCGGCGCGACCGTCACGCTCATTGACGCGAGCGGCGCCGAGAAGGCGGCGGCGACCAACCAGGAGGGCGTCTATACGTTCACCGGCATCGCGCCGGGACACTACCTCGTGCGCGCCGTCCAGGGCGGCTTCGCCCAGTTCGAGAACGCGGACGTGAACGTGACCGGCACGGGGCGCGAGCGGCTCGACATCACGCTCGCCATCGCGCTGACGGAGGAGTCCGTCTCGGTGACGGACAAGCCGGGCGTGAACACCGAGGCCGACAACAACCAGAGCGCGCTCGTCATCAAGGATAAGGATTTGGACGCGCTGCCCGACGACCCGGACGATCTGGCGGCGGCGCTGCAAGCTCTGGCGGGACCGGCGGCGGGCCCTAACGGTGGGCAGATTTACGTGGACGGCTTCTCGAACGGGCAGATTCCCCCGAAGGACGCCATCCGCGAAATTCGCATCAACCAGAATCCGTTCTCCGCCGAGTTCGATCAGATCGGCTTCGGGCGCATCGAGATTCTGACGCGCCCCGGCTCGGACAAGTATCGCGGGCAGACCTTCTTCAGCTTCTCCGACGAGAGCCTGAACTCGCGCGACCCGTTCGCCAACCGGCGCGCGCCTTCGCAGGGTCGCAACTTCGGCGGCAACTTCAGCGGCCCGATCCAGAAGAAGAAGTCCTCGTTCTTCCTCAACTTCGAGAAGCGCGACACGGACAACAACTCGATCATCAACACGGAGATCGTCGATCCCATCACCTTCGCCCCCGAGCCTTACGTCAACACGATCATCGTCCCGGCGCGGCGCACCTCCTTCAGCCCGCGCATCGACTACGCCATTAACAAGAACAACACGCTCGTCGCGCGCTACAACTACACGCACACCACGCAGCGCAACACCGGCGCGAGCGAGCAGGTGCTCGACGTTGATCCGTACTTTGGCGTGGTGCGCACCTCCGCGTCGAACAACACGGAGCAGAGCATTCAGGTGACCGAGACGGCCATCCTGACGCCGACCATCATCAACGAGACGCGCTTCCAGTTCGAGCGCTCGACGCGCAACTCGGGCGGCGACATCTCGTTCCCTGTCCTCAACGTCGCCGGCGCGTTTACGGCGGGCGGCTCGTCGAGCGCGCCGGCGCATAACACGAACACGCAGTGGGAACTGCAGAACTACACCTCGTTCGTCCGCGGCCTGCACTCGCTCAAGGCGGGCGCGCGCCTGCGCGACGTACACATCAACGACTTCTCGCAGGGGGGCTTTAACGGCACCTTCGTCTTCGCCGGCACGCAGCTCCTCTCCTCGACCGATCTCTTCCGCGCCGTGCAAGCCGGCGTCCCCGGCGCGATCCCGACGCAGCTCAACCTCTCGGGCGGCGGCCCCAATGCCGGCGTGCAGCAGTTCGACGTTGGCGCTTTTATCCAGGACGACTGGCGCGTGCGGCCTAACTTCACGGTCTCGGCGGGCTTGCGCTACGAGAACCAGACGAACATTTCGAGCGCGTTCAACTTCGCGCCGCGGCTCGCGTTCGCCTATTCGCTCGGCAGCCAAAACTCACGGCCCAAGACGGTCTTGCGCGGCGGCGCGGGCATCTTCTACAGCCGCGTCAACGAGTCGCTGACGCTCAGCGCTAACCGCTTCAACGGCACGAACACGCAGCGGTTCATCATCACGCAGCGGCCCGTGCCCACGCTATGCGGCGCTGACCCGTCGCTGACGCCGGGCTGCGCCACGTCCGACCAGATCGCCAACATCGTGACGCAGAACACGGTGGCCCGCGCCATCCTCAGCGCATACCCGCGCGTGCCGACCATCGATCAGCTCGCGCCCTTCCGCTCCGCGCTGACGACGAACATGCTGGCGAGCGACATCACGGCGCCCTACTCGATCCAGTCAACCTTCAGCGTCGAGCGGCAACTGCCGCACAACATGACGGCGACGGCGACCTACATCAACACGCGCACGCTCCACATGCTGCGCTCGCGCAACATCAACGCGCCCCTGAACGGCGTCCGCCCCTTAGGCGACGCGGCGGGTAACCTCTACATTTATGAGTCGAGCGGCATCCTCAACCAGAACCAGCTCAGCATCAACGTCAACACGCGGCTCAACCCGAAGTTCACCATCTTCTCGAACTACACGCTCAACAAGGCGAACAGCGACACCGACGGCTCCGGCTCGTTCCCGGCGAATAACTATGACCTGAGCGGCGAGTACGGGCGCGCGTCGAGTGACATCCGCCACCGCTTCACCCTCGGCGGCTCGGTCGATTCGCCGTGGTGGGGCTTGCGGTTCAACCCGTTCGTCACGGCGTTGTCGGGTCGCCCCTTCAACATCACGACGGGCATCGACAACAACGGCGACACGACCTTCAACGACCGCCCCGCCTTCGCCGACGCGCAGACGGCGGCGTTCGACCTGCGCTCGACGGCGTGGGGCAACTTCGACATCCGGCCCAAGCCGGGACAGACGATCATCCCGCGCAACTACGGGCAGGCGTCGAATTACATCTCGGTCAACATGCGTATCACCAAGACGGTCGGCTTCGGCACGCGCGCGGGCGGACGCGCGAACGTCGCGGCGAACGGCGCAAGAGGGCAGGGCACGACCGCCGCGGCGCAGGGCGGCGCGCAGGCGCG
>JBJMGS010000273.1:0-39814 GCA_045807785.1 Pyrinomonadaceae bacterium | reverse complement strand
GAGCGCGACGATCTGGCGCAGACGATCTGTGAAGCCCTCGGCGGCTTGCCGCGCGCGCGTCTCATTGTGGGCGGCGAGTAGTTTGAAGACAGTCGCGTCAAAGCCGGTGCGGCCCTGCCCCGTGTCCAACTCGCTGCGGTTGGCGGCTTCGACGATCTCGTCGAGCAGTTCGAGCGCGAGCGGCTCGTTGACCGTGGCGACCTGCGTCGCGAGTTGGCTGAGACTCAAGAGCACGCGGTCTAGCTCTCGGTTGCCGGGGATGGCTGAGGCGGGGATGCCCGCGGGCGGCGTGAGCGGCGTCGTGTCGGCGCGCTTGAGCTGTCGCACCGCTTGATAGGCGAGGCGTGCGGAGCAGCCCGCGTCCTTCGAGGCGACGCAAGCCTTAACGAGCGGCGGATAGACTTGCATGATGAAGGTCGCGTTACGCAAGCGCCCGGCGAGTTGTTCCGCGCCCGCCGCCTCGCCTTTCGCGAGGAGCACGAGGGCTTCGCGCGCGTCCACGGTTTCGATCAGTTGCGTCTTCTGCGCGCCGTCCGGGAGCTTGTCGATCAGCTTGCGCGCCTTGGCGAAGTCGCCGCGACTGATGATCGATTGGATGACCATCTCGTCCGGATGGTCGCTCGCGAGGGCATCCTTAACACGCTGCTCGTACTGCTTCTCATAGTCCTCCGCGCGGTGTCCGAACGGAGGTAACGAGCCGTCGCCCGGCTTGCGGCTCGCCCGCTCTAACTCCGTGAAAGCGGGCGTCAACTCCGGCGCGTACCGCCTGAGCAAATCCCATGTCATTGCCAAGCGCATCCTCATCCGCTGGGCGCTGCCCGGCTCGCGCAGCTCCAGATCGGTCATGCTTTCGATGACGTAGCCGACGTAAGCCCGCATCGCCTCCGAGCCGGGCGGCTTCGTCTGGCGATAGCGCGCGTCGTCGCCGGAGGAGAAGAAGAACGGCTGGTTGTAGAGAAGGATCAGCATGTCGAAGAGCATGTAAACTCTCGTCGCGCTGTCGTCTGTTGAAGAGAGAGGGACGGAGCGAAGCCGCTCGATGTACTGAATGATGAGTCGATCCGCGGCGGGGCGATCACGAGTCGCAATGTCGGCGATGACCGATACGGCGCTGCTGAGCGTCGGCTCCGCGTCAAGCGCACGCATGACGTAATTGCCCGCTGCCGTGAGGTCGCCCGCCCGTGCCTCTTGTGAGGCGAGCTGGGCGTAACTGTTGTGTTGCTCGCGCACGCCTAACTGCTGAGTGCCGAAATTGATCAACTCGTCGGCGAAAGCTTTGTCACGCGCGGCTACTTCGAGCACGCGGCGGCGCACGACGTTGCGCGTGCGCTCGTCGTCGCTCGAAAGTTTCATGCGCGCCCCGATCTTGATGGCGCGCAGACTCTCTCGCTCTTTCTCTTCGGGCAGGGTTAGCTCGTAAGCCTCGCGCAGCAGCTTCTTCGACCAATCCTCGTCGAGCGTCCACGCAGCTGACGCGATCTCGGTTTGCGCGGCGGCGCGCGCCAGCGGCTTGTCCAGCCTGGCGGAGATGATTTCGAGTGATTGGAGATCAGTGAGCAACAGAGCCTTGCGCGCGGGCACGTCATCACCGCCCGGTTCGGAGTTTACTGACTGAGCACGGCAGGGCGAGATCGAGAAAAAAGCGACTGCGAAAAGGAGTGCCAGCTTTTTCATGTGAGCGCTCTCTGGTTTGCCGCAGGTCGTCTGAGAGGAAGTGCGGCGGGTGTGTTCCCGGCGCGACATTCTTTCACAGTCGCGAGCGAATTGCATCATCTATATGAGGTGGGATGTATAGTCTCAGGCGCGACCGCGCAACGCAGCCCACCATGCCCCGGTATCTTTGCGGCGACTCCGTAGTTTCGTTATACTCCGCTAATCGAATCCGGCGCCGAGACTAGACAGGGGACAATCGTTCGTCATGGGTCGGGCGCGGCGCGAGATTCGGGAACGGGCGCGCCGCGGTCGGCGTTTTTTCTTCCGGGCAGCTTGAGCGGTCGAGGAGTTTTTATGTACCAGTTACCGAATGGGGCGAACGGCGAGGCGGAGCGCGCGATTTTGCGCCGCCTGCGCGTGTGGATCGCGGCGCTGGCGGTCGCGTGCCTGGTCGTCGGGGCGGGCTTAGGTGCGCTGCTCGGAGGTCGCACGACCGTGGCACAGGGCGGCGGCGCGGCGCAGGTCGCGCGCGCGCCCGAAGCACTCTCCGCCTCGTTCGCGGAGATCGCCAGCCACGTCGAGCCCGCAGTCGTCAACATCGACACCGTGACCGCGCCGCAAGAGGAAGCCAAGGGCGGCAGCGGCGACGGCGACGACGAGTCCGACAGCAAAGAGGGGAACGACAACAATCCCCTGATGGACATGTTCCGCAAGCAGATGCGCCGACCTTCGCGCGGCGTCGGCTCCGGCTTCATCGTCGATCCCAAAGGCTACATCCTGACGAACAAGCACGTCATCGAAGACGCGACGCGCATCACGGTGCGCTTGCAGTCGGGCGAGATTTTGCGCGGCACGGTCGTCGGGCAGGACACGCTGACCGATCTCGCGGTGGTCAAGGTCAACACCGCCCGCGATCTGCCGACGGTCAAACTCGGCGACTCGGATACCGTGCAGGTCGGCGACTGGGTGCTCGCCGTCGGCTCGCCCTTCGGGTTGGATCAGACCGTCACCGCCGGGATCATCTCGACGCGCGAGCGCTCCACGCCGCTCTCGTCGAACTTCCAGCACTTCCTCCAGACCGACGCCGCGATCAACCGCGGCAACTCCGGCGGGCCGCTCGTCAACATGCGCGGCGACGTGATCGGCATCAACTCGCAGATCGCCACCTCGACCGGCGACTACAACGGCATCGGCTTCGCCCTGCCGTCGAACGAGGTCGCGTTCGTCTATCAGCAGCTCGTCAAAAATGGCAGCGTCAAGCGCGGCTACCTCGGCGTCTATCTCGACACGGTGAAGGCCGAGTATGCGCGCGTCTATAACCTGCCCGAAGCGAGGGGCGCGATCATCACCGACATGAAGGAAGGCCCGGCGCAGAAGGCGGGCATCGAGGTCGGCGACGTGATCGTCGAGCTGAACGGTCAGCCGATCCTCAACTCGCAAGACCTGATCAACAAGGTCGCCGCCACGCCCGTCGGGCAGAACGTCAACCTCGCCTACCTGCGCGACGTGAACGGCAAGATGGAGCGGCGCACGGCGAGCGTCGCGGTGGGCGAGCGCCCGCTCGCGAGCGACAGCGCCGATCCGACGCCGACGCCCGCGGGCAAGAACCCGCAGGTCAAGAAGATGAGCGACGCGGACGCAGGCAAGCCGAAGCTCGGGCTCACGCTGAGCGAGCTGACGCCGCAACTCGCCAACGAGCGCGGGCTGAAGAACGTGCGCGGCCTGCTCGTCAAGGACGTTGACCCGACGGGGCTCGCCGCCGACGCCGACATCCGCGAGAACATGGTCATTCAGAAGGTCAACCGCACGCCGGTCAACACGCTCGCAGACTTCGAGCGCGTCGTCTCGACGCTCAAGCCCGGCGACGCCGTCGTGCTCAACATCGCCGTCGCGGTCGGCGACGGCACGGTGCTCCAGAGGCTCGTACAGTTCACCTATCAGTAAACGGTAAACAGTGACAAGTGACGAGTGACAAGCAAGCGGCGTTACGCCCGTCTTACCTGTCACTCGTCACTTGTCACCTGTCACTTTTCTTATGGCACAAGCTCGCAAGGCTCTCGGCAGGGCAAAGAAATCTAACGGTCGCGCGGCGACGCGCGCGCAGGTGAAGACCTACAGCAACTACGTCGGCGGCGAGTGGGTCGCCTCGTCTTCGGGCGAGTACTTCGAGAACACGAACCCAGCGGACACGCGCGACGTGGTGGGGCGCTTCCCCATCTCGTCAGCCGACGACGTGAACCGCGCCGTGGACGCCGCACGCAACGCCGCCGACCGCTGGCGCCACACGCCCGCGCCGCGCCGCGCCGAAATCCTCTTCCGCCTCGGCGAGATTCTCCTCCGCCACAAGGATCGCTTCGCCGCCGACATGACGCGCGAGATGGGCAAGGTCTTGAAAGAGACCGGCGGCGACGTGCAGGAGGCCATTGACTGCACCTACTACACGGCGGGCGAGGGGCGGCGTCTCCACGGCTTCACGACGCCCGCCGAGATGCCGAACAAGTTCGCCATGTGCGTGCGCCAACCCGTCGGGTTGTGCGGTCTCGTCACGCCGTGGAACTTCCCGATGGCGATTCCCTCGTGGAAGATGATCCCCGCGCTCGTCTGCGGCAACACGCTCGTCATCAAGCCCGCCGAAGACACGCCGCTCTCGACCTACAACCTGGTGAAAGCCTGCGAAGAGGCCGGCGTGCCCGCGGGCGTCGTCAACCTTGTGACGGGCTACGGCGACACCGCCGGGCGCACGCTTGTCGAGCACCGCGACGTGCGTTTAATTTCGTTCACCGGCTCGACCGAGACGGGGCGCATCGTCGCCTCCGCGTGCGCGGATCGCAACGCGATCTGCTCGCTCGAGATGGGCGGTAAGAACGTCATCATGGTGATGGAGGACGCAGACCTCGATCTCGCCGTCGAGGGCGCGGTCTGGGGCGCGTTCGGCACTTCGGGTCAACGCTGCACCGCGTCGTCGCGCCTCGTCGTCCATAAGAAAGTTTACCGGCAGTTCACGAAGAAGCTCATCGAGCGAGCGCGCGCGCTTCGCGTCGGCAACGGCGCGGACGCGAACGTCGAGGTGGGGCCGGTCATCAACGCGGACGCCGTGCACAAGATCATGGGCTACATCGAAGTTGGCGAGCGCGAGGACGGCGCGAAGCTGGCGACGGGCGGCCAGCGCCTTGAGTCGGGCGAGCACGCGCACGGCTACTTCATCGAGCCGACGGTCTTCACCGACGTCGAAGCCGACATGCGGATCGCGCAGGAAGAGATTTTCGGGCCCGTCACGGCGGTCATCCCGGTGAACGATCTGGAAGAAGCCATCAGCATCGCCAACGGCGTGCGCTACGGCTTGAGCGCCGCCATCTACACGCAGGATGTGAACCGCGCCTTCCACGCGATGAACGAGATGTACACAGGCATCTTCTACGTCAACTCCTCAACCATCGGCGCGGAGGTGCATCTCCCCTTCGGCGGCACGAAGGCGACGGGCAACGGCCACCGCGAGGCGGGCACGCAAGTTCTAGACATCTTCAGCGAGTGGAAGTCGATCTACGTTGACTACAGCGGCAAACTCCAACGCGCACAGATCGACGAAGTGAACTTCGAGTAACACGCACAGTTCGGTCGCGGTATTGTTTTCCTTTGCGCGCTTTGCGCCTTTGCGTGAAACCATTCTCACGCAAAGGCGCGCGGCGTCTGAACGAGGATGTTTAGGAAGTCTGCTCTTGCCCGACGAAAAATTTCAAACGAACGGAGATTCACCACTGTGAAAGTTGGACTCCCCAAAGAGATTAAGGACAACGAGTACCGCGTCGGACTGACGCCGGCGGGCGTGCGCGCGCTCCGCGACGCTGGTCATCAGGTCTTCGTCGAGCGCGATGCGGGCGCGGGCTCCGGCTTCGAGGACGCTCTCTACGAGACGGCGGGCGCGACCATCCTCGACACGGCGGACGACGTGTGGGGCGAGGGCGAGATGATCGTCAAGGTCAAAGAGCCCGTCGCGCCCGAGTACCCGCGGATGCGCGAGGGGCAAGTGCTCTTCACCTACCTGCATCTCGCGCCCGACGAGAAGCTGACCCAGCAACTCCTGGAGCGCAAGGTGACGGGCGTCGCCTACGAGACGATCACGGATCGCAAAGGCACTCTGCCGCTCTTGACGCCGATGTCTGAGGTCGCGGGGCGCATGGCGATTCAGGTCGGCGCACACTACCTGGAAAAGATGTCCGGTGGTCGCGGCGTTTTGCTCGGCGGCGTCCCCGGCGTGCCCGCGGCGAAGGTCGTCATCATCGGCGGCGGCGTGGTCGGCACGAACGCGGCGAAGATGGCGGTCGGCCTCGGCGCGCACGTCACGATCATCGACAACAACCTGGATCGCCTGCGCGAGCTCGACGACATTTTCCTCTCGAAGATTTCGACGCTCGCCTCTTCGGCTTACGCCATCCACGGCGCGATCGCGGAAGCCGATCTGATCGTCGGCGCAGTGCTCGTGCCCGGCGCGGCGGCGCCGAAGCTGGTGACGAAGGCGATGCTCAAGGACGTGCCGAACGGAGCGGTCGTCGTGGACGTGGCGGTCGATCAGGGCGGCTGCATCGAGACGACGCACCCGACGACGCACTCGAACCCGACCTTCTACGTCGAGGGCGTGCTGCACTACTGCGTCGCCAACATGCCCGGCGCGGTGCCGCGCACCTCCACCTTCGCGCTGACGAACGCGACGCTGCCTTACGCTCTGAAGCTCGCGGGCAGGGGCTTCATGGACGCCATCTCGCGCGACGCCGGGCTCAAAGAGGGCGTCAACACCTACGCCGGGAAGCTGACTTACGAGGCGGTCGCGCAGGCGCAGGGATTGGACTACACACCGCTCGACGAAATCATCGCCGGCGGCGGCGCGTCCACCTCGACGGCGAGCCCAGCGCGCTGAAAGGGACGAGCGGCGCGGCGTCGTAAAAAGTGAGAGGTCACAAGCGAGAGGCTGCCCGTCGGTCGGGCAGCCTCTTTCAATTTGGGACGAGAGTGACGCTCAGCGGGAATGAAGAGAGTTGGGGAGAGAAGCCAAATCAGGCGCGCGAGCGGCGAGGGCGGCGTCCGCGTCAGGCGGCTCGCGCAAGGAGTCGGTCGAGGCAGTCGATCAGTTCGTCGGCGCGCACGGGTTTCGTGAGTTGCGCGTCGGCTGGCGTGCGGCAGTCTGTCGCGGCATCGTCTCTGACAACGCCGCTCAGCATCACGATGGGGACGTGCGCGAGTTCGGCGCGGCTGCGCAGGATGCGGCAGAGTTCGTGACCGCCGAGGCGCGGCATGATCGCGTCGGTGACGACGCCCGCGATGTTTGACGAGAAGGCGATCTTGATCGCTTCGAGACCGTCCGCTGCCGCGAGCACCGTGTAGCCCGCGCGGCGCAGCAGGACTTCGAGGTAGCGGCGCAGCACCTTGTCGTCTTCCACGAGCAGGATCGCGCCGCGGGCGGCTGACGACGCCAGCGCCGCGCTGATCTGAGTCTGGTTCGAGCCCGAGCCCATGTTCGAGTTAAACTGAGATTCCAAGACCTGATCCTTAGCCGACCAAAACTGCGCCTGGAGGCGGGCGCGTGCGAGGCGCGTTCACGCTTTAGTGCAAGCGGCGTGCCCTGTCTGGTGCGACGCGGATCAGTTGTGAGCGGGGAGAAGGTCGGCGCGAGTGCCGGGTGTTCGTTCGGGGCAAGGATGGCGTTTGAAAACCGGTGCGTATCCGAGAATAAACTTGAATTAAGAGGTGGGTCGTCGGAGTCCGCACGACCCGGAATTCAGATTAGAAGCTGGTGGCGGGACTGTCAAGCACCTTCTTTTTCGCCGCGCCGCGCGGTCAAAATGGCTTGGGGGAGCGCCGCCGTCCGGTCAAAACTGACCGACCGCTGCAACCGCACGGCGCGCGATCTCATCAATCTACTCTGACACGCGCGCCATCTCGCGAAGGCTCCCCGTCGGTTGAGTTCTACCCGAGTCTTCAGTGATACTCTCAAGTTCGCCGCGGCGTCTCGGCGCCGACCATGCGCCGTCGAACTGTTTTCGCGCGCATCCCTACCGAGAGAAAGTTTTTGGGTTCCGAAGAAGATGTACGAGTTCGCCGTCACGCCAGCCGTCACACAGATTCGCCGCCGCGGCGTGGAGATCACAGACGTGTCCGCGTCGAGCATCGGCGCGGAGCTTGAGCTTGAAGCGGGCGACCGCGTCCTGCGCGTCAACGGTCGCGCGGTGCGCGACTACCTCGACTTCCGTTTCCAGACGGGCGGCGAGACCGAGTTGACGCTCGACGTGTTGAAGAAGAGCGGCGAGGAGTGGGAGTTGGAGATCGAGCGCGGCGAGGGCGAAGACTTCGGGCTCTCGTTCGAGAACATCATCCCGCGCCAGTGCGCCAACGAGTGCCTCTTCTGCTTCTGCAACGGCAACCCGCCCGACGCGCGCCCCGCACTCTCGTTCCGCGACGAGGACGTGCGCCTCTCCTTCCTCTACGGCAACTATACGACGCTCACCTCGATCACCGAACAGGAAATGCAACGCGTCATCGAGCAGCGTCTGACGCCGCAGTACGTCTCCGTCCACGCCACCGATCTTAAAGTGCGCGCGTACCTGCTGGGCGTTGACGAGCGGCGCGCGGACATCGGCGGCAAGATGCGCCAGATGATGGACGCCGGGATCGAGATTCACGCGCAGGTCGTGCTCTGCCCGGAGATCAATGACGGCGAAATTCTGCGCCGCACGATCTACGATCTCGCCGCCGATCACCCGCGCGTCAGAAGCGTCGCCGTCGTCCCGCTCGGCTTGACGCGCTACAACACGGACGAAAGACTGACGCCCGTCACGCCGGAGTTCTGCCGCCGCACGATCAAAGAAGTCGCGGCGATCCAGAAAGATTTGCGCGCGCGATTGGGTACGAACTTCGCTTTCCTCGGCGATGAGATTTACCTGCGCGCCGGGGCGGCGATCCCCTCGCGCCGCCACTACGGCGACTATCCGCAGATCGAGGACGGCGTTGGCATGGTGCGCTCCTTCCGCGAAGACTTCGCGCGGCTCTGGCGCAGGCTGGAACGCCGCCCGCCGGAGAACGCCGCCCGCCTGCACGGCACGATCCTGACGGGCAAGCTGTTCGCGCCGGAGTTGGAAGAAATGATCGCGCGGCTGAACGCACGCTTCGGCACGCGGCTCGGCGTCGCGCCGGTCGAGAACGAATACTTCGGGCCGGACATCGTCGTCTCCGGGCTGATGACCGGCGCGTGCATCCTAAAGTCGCGTGATAAGATCGCGGGCGAGTTCGTCGTCGTGCCTTCGTCGGCCTTCAAGAGCGACGAGCCGATCATGCTCGACGGCACGACGCTCGCGGAACTCGAACAACGCCTTAGCACGACGGTGCGCGTGCTCGATTTTGAAGGCTTTGCTCGTCTGTTTGACTAACTTAAGGTAGGCGTGGCACCGTGCCCTCACCGTCTCGCCGGGTGACGTGAACGCACGCTCGGCGTCAAGCGCAGAGCCGACATCTTCCGATTGAAGAGATCGGCAGCCGCACGCGTTAACGAACTGGCTGACCCCTCGCAGCTTCCGAAAGGCATAAGACATGAGCCGCTTAAAAATTCTCTTGGTGACAGGACTTATGCTCCTGGCATTCGCGGGCGTCGGTGTGGCGCAGGGCGGCGGGCGGTCAACGACGCAGGCGTCCAAAGATGATCGAAGCGTCGGCACGATACGCGGCGGCGTGCTGCTGCCCAACGGTGCGCCCCTGAATCAAGCCGTCAAGATTAAACTGCGTAAGCCACAAGGTACCGAGGTTGTCATCTACACGAACTTTATGGGGCAGTTCGAGTTTAAGGACATAGCCACCGGCAACTACGAGCTTGACGCCGAAGCGGACTGGCAGAAGTACCTCGTCTCGACGCAGAGCGTGCAAGTGATGAAAGACCTGACGACCGTCATCACGTTTACGCTGAAAGAGAAGCCCGCCAAAGGCGAGGTGCCGAATTCGCGTTCGGTGGTGTCGGTCGGCGAACTGGACAAGAATATTCCGAAGGAGGCGCGCAAGGAGTTCGAGCGCGCGTCGAAGGCGGCGGCGGATAACAAGTCCGAGGAAGCCATCGCTCATCTGCAGAAGGCGCTGGCGCTCTACCCCGACTTCATGATGGCGCACAACGATCTCGGCGCGCAGTTGCTCGATGCCGGGCGGTTCGACGAAGCCGCTGTGGAACTGCGCGCCGCCGTGAAACTCGATCCGAAAGCCTTCAACCCGCGCCTGAACCTCGGCGTCGTGCTGCTCAAGCAGCGGCAGTTCGCCGAAGCCGCGCAGGTGATCGATCAAGCCCTCGCGCTCGACTCGCAGTCGCCGGCGGCGCACCTCTACGCGGGCATGGCGCACCTCATGTTGAAAGATTTGGATCGGGCGGAGAAAGAGCTGCTGACGGCGCACGAGACGGGCGGCGCGCAGTTCGCCCTATCGCTCTTCCACCTCGGTCAACTCTACCTCGGCAAGGGCGACCGCCCCCACGCCTTGCAGAGTTTCGAGGCTTACTTACAGGAAGCGCCCGAGGCCGCCAACGCCGAGCAGGTGAGGAAGCTCATCGCCACGCTGCGCTGAGCCGGCGGAGTCGCCGCCGAAATTCCGTTTGTTAATTCAAAAAAATGAATACAAAAAAATGAATAAGTAAGCGATCCCTCCCGCCTCCGCTGCGCAAATAAGCGCGGGTAACCCTTCGTAAAAGCCGAATATCATAGAGTTATGGCTGCTTTAAGCTCCCCGGCGGCAGCCCGCCCGGAGACGTATGTCCGGGGGGATTTATTGGTACGCATATTGCAATTCTGGATACCGGCAAAATATTCAGACCCAAAGTCGAATATCACGATTTTTGAACGGAAGCCGGGGAAGTGCTGTGTGAAGTAGGTCTCCGGCGTACCCGCAGGATGCGAAAAATCAGTTGCCTTGAGCGAGCCACGAGAAGGCCGCTTGGGCAGACAAGATTCATCGGCAATCCGCACTACAGACGAACAGACAAAAGCGACGGCTCAAGGGGAGCGATAGTCCTTCGAAAGAGTCGGCGCTTCTTAGACCCACTGTCCTTTAAGGAGGGACGAAATGAATAATTCCAGGAAGTTAAAAGCATTCGCGCTGATGATGGCGTGGGTGCTTCTCATTCTTCCGCTCTCTTCGATTCCCGCGATGGCTCAGGCCACGACGGGTACGTTGAGAGGCGTGGTGGCCGACCCCAACGGGGGCGTCATCGCCGGCGCGACCGTGACGGCGAAGAATGAAGGTACCGGGACCTCGACGTCACCGGTCACGACCACCGGCGAAGGTACTTATGAGATCGCGGCTCTACAGCCCGGCAACTACACCGTGACCGTCGAAGCTCCCGGCTTCAAGCGCGGCGTCAGCACCGGGGTCGTCGTGAAAGTTGGTATTGTCAACCCGCTCGACGTACAGCTCGCAACGGGTAACGTCTCTGAGACGGTGACCGTCACGGCGAACACGGAAGAGGTCGTCCAGCGCGATCAGTCGCAGATCTCCACGACCATCGAAGCCCGGAGGGTCGAAGACCTCCCGTCAAACGGGGCGGGCGGCGGCATCGATACGCTCGCGCTGCTGGCGCCGGGCGTCGTCGCCAACCGTAGTGGTGGCACCAACACCAACGGCACGGGTCTGTCGGTCAACGGCAACCGCGGTCGCTCGAACAACTTCCAGATCGACGGCGCGGACAACAACGACCTGAGCGTCGGTGGTCCTGCCCTGTTCGTGGATTTCCAGGACTCGGTGCAGGAGTTCCAGGTCATCACCAATAACTTCTCCGCTCAGTACGGGCGCAATCAGGGCGCCATCGTCAACATCGTGGGCAAGAGCGGCACGAGCCAGTTCCATGGCACCGCCTTCGAGTTCCACCAGGACAACAAGAACCTGAATAGCTTGGACAACATCGAGAAGGCAAGTGGTCAGACCGAGCCGAACCAGAGTCTCTACAACGTCTTCGGCGGAACTCTCGGTGGCCCCGCCATCCTCCCCCGCTTCGGCGAGGGCGGTAAGTCTTACATCTCAGATCGTCTCTTCTTCTTCGGCGCCTACCAGGGCATCCGTAACCCTTCGCAGAGCACTGGCAGCTCGACGGCGCTCTCCATCGTGCCGTCGGAGTTCGCGCGCCTGCAGTCGACCTTCCCCGGCAACGCGGTGATCAACTCCATCGTCCAGTACAGCCCGTTCGCCATCCCGGGCGCGTCGCCCAACAGCTTCGTCGCGGGCACTCCCGGTCCGGCTTTAATCAGCACGAACCTGGCTAACGCGAATTGCCCCAAGGCGATTCTGACGACCGTGACGCCGAAGGCTGGTTGCGCCTACGCCAATTTGGGCAACTTCCTCATCGGTGGACCCTACGACGTGATTAACCTGGGCACTGCCACTGCGCCCCTGCTTTTCCAGGCGGCCCAGTACCAGCGCACCGTGTCAACGGCCTACACCGAAAACTACTACAACGTGCGCTTCGATCTTAAGGCGACGGAGCGTAACAACGTGACGGTGCGCTACCTGAACCAGAAGCAGCTCTCGGCCAACGCGCTTCAGGGTCCGTCCAGCGGCTTCAATGGAGCCGTCCCGGCCACCAGCAAGAACTTCGGCGGCACGTGGACGCGCACCATCTCCAACCGGGCGGTCAACGAGTTCCGCGCCACCTACCAGAGGATCGGCGTCGAATTCGGCGGCGGCTGCAATGTGTCAACCCCGGGCTGCATCCCCGGACCCGCGCAGATCGGCGAGGCGCTGACCAACATCGCCTTCTCCGGCGCGCTGGGCCTGACCAAGAGCAACGCGCTCGCGACCATCGGACCCGCGACCAACCTGCCCCAGGGGCGCATCGGCAAGGTTTACCAGATTGCCGACAACCTGAACTACACGCTCGGTCGCCACTCGCTCATCTTCGGCGCCGAGTACAAGAAGTTGACCAACCTGTCGCCGTTCCTGCCTGTCTATAACGGCGCTTTCAGCTTTAACTCCGCGACGCGCATCGTCAACAACACGCCGAGCACGATCTCGATCACCGGCGGCGACCCGCTCCTCGCCTTCAATGAAAGCGACAAGTACGCCTTCGTGCAGGACGATTTCAAGATCAGACCCAATCTGACGTTGAATCTCGGCCTACGCTATGAGTACACGGGGCAGCCGCTCGACGCGCTGACGGAGCAGTCCATCGCGCGCGAGAACGACCCCGCGAGAAGGTTCTATAACCCGGCTCTGCCGCTGAGCGTTCGCACCGTGCCGAGCGTCCCGGCGGATAAGAACAACTTCGCGCCGCGCATCGGCTTCGCCTACTCGCCGCACTTCTGGAAGAGCTTCCTCGGCGAGGACGCGACCGTCATCCGCGGCGGCTTCTCCATCGCCTACGATCCGGCGTTCTACAATATCCTGTCGAACGTCCAGAACGCGGCGCCGTTCTCGGCGGCTCTCAACGTGCCCGCGGGGTCACTGACCTCGCTCACGACCTCGCCGCTGCCGCTGCCGAATAATCCTATCGGTAGTACGGTGCGTGCGGCTGCGACCTCGTCCGGGGCGCTGCCGCTCGGCACGCTGAACCCGCTCTTCCTGACTCAGACTCAAGTTGCGCCGGATTTCCGCTCGCCCTACTCCGAGCAGTTCTCGCTCGGCGTTCAGCACCAGTTCGGTCGGCACCACATTGCGGAAGTCCGCTACGTCGGCACCCACGGCGTCGGGCTGTTCCAGAACGTCAACGCCAACTTCTTCATCGGCCCGATTGCGAACGGCTTTGCCATCGGCAGGACGGCGGGCGGCTCTATCGTCGCGTGCGACGCGAGCGCTACTGGTGATGCAGGGTGCATCGGCTTCCAAAGCTTCCCACAAGTCCTCCCCCCCGGGGTCACCGCGCAGACGTTTGCGAGCTGCGGCAACAATGCCTGTGTCAACCGCATTCGGCCGCAGGCGGGCATCACCGTCCGTCAGAACTCTTCGCAGTCGATCTACCACTCCATGCAGTCGCGCTACAACGGTCGCTTCCTGAACGACTCGATGTCGCTCGGCCTGGCTTACACGTGGAGCAAGACGATTGACGATTCGAGCGAAATCTTCGCCGAAACCGACATTCTCTCGGCGAGCGCGCAGAACCCGTTCTGCATCAACCGCTGCGAGCGCTCGCTCTCGGCGCTGGATCGCCCGCACGTCTTCTCGGCCAACTTCATCTACGACGTTCCGTTCTTCAAGTCGCAGGAAGGGATCGTTGGTCACCTTTTGGGTGGGTGGCAGCTTAACGGCACCTACATCCTGACCAGCGGCGCGACCTTCACGCCGGGGCAGAGCAGTAACGCCACGTTCGGTCTCGGCAACACGTACCTGACCGCCGGCGACCGTCCATTCCTGTCCAACCCGAACGCCGACCGCAGGCAGGTCGGCATCACCCAGTATGACGCGTTCTTCCTATTTGGGGCGTTTAGGGGAACCACAAACGCAAACACTCTGGTCAACTTCGCCGGCACTAACCCGACTGGTTTGATCAGCCTGACGGCGCTTAACGCCACTGGCGACATCGTGCCCGTCACAACCAACGACGTGAAGTACATCTTCAACGGCCCCGGTGCGGCGCGGCTCTTCGGCACGCCGTTCGGCAGCTCGCCGCGTAACGCCGAGCGCGGTCCGATCTTCAACCAGTTGAACATGAGCCTGTTCAAGAACATCAAGGTCTTTGAGCGTCTGACCGTGCAGTTGCGCGGCGAGGCCTTCAACGTCTTGAACCACCCGAACCCCGGCTTCGGCGTCGAGCGTGGCGGCTACCTGCCCGCCATCAACATCAACGCCGCGGGTAACGAAGGCGGGGCGTTCGGCGAGAATCAGGATATCGAACTCGCTCGCCGCGTCGTCCAGGTGGGCATCCGCATCATTTTCTAACCCCATCCGGGGTTGGAAAACTTCACAGGGGGAGCCGTTCGCGGCTCCCCCTTTTTTTATCAAAATCTCGGAGAAGACCGCCGCGCTCGTGCGAAACCATGCGCCTGCAGTGCGAGTCTTTACCGTCGCACACACTTCTCATGCCTGTCGCCTAAGACTGCCGTCTGCCCCCGCCTCGTACTCATAGAGCCTGCACCCGCCGCCCGCGTCAGAGCTACTCGTCAAATCGGTAGAAGGTTGAAAGGTTGACCGGCGTTGTCTGTAGCCACGGCGCTCCCCGGTTGTTTGGCGACGTGTCCATCACAAACCGCCCGCGCAAAAAGAGCGGGGCGGGAGATCAAAACTCCCGCCCCGCCCTAACCCGCTCGTAGCGGCGGGTTAATCAATTAGTGTGAAGTCGATGCTGCGCACTACGGTGCGGTCATCTTTGTCAGCTTGTGGGTCGGTGACCACGAGCGTCAGGACGTACTGACCCGGCTGTAGTTTCGAGAGACCGAACTGGTCGATCTTGGCGAATTGCCCGCCCTGCGCGCTGCCGGTGAGAGGCTGCTCACTGCCGCGGAAGACCACCTTATCGCCGCGGGTGATGATCGCCTGCGTCGTCAAGCGCGGCTTGCCGTCGATCAGCTTGGGATTATAGATGAGCGCCGCGTAGCGCAAATCTTTCTTGCGTTGGAGTAGCCGCACCCCGTTGAGGGGCTCGGGCGCTGCCTTGCCGCCTTGCGTCATATCGACGCCGTAGAGGAAGAGGCTGCTCACAGCCAGACGCTTCTTGGAGAGGTCGGGCACTTCGAGATACTGCGACATCGAGCCGAGTCGCCCCGTGGAGCTCTCACGGACGGCAGCGCGCAACTGATAAGTGCCCGGCGGCAACTCGGCGTGTCCCGTGAAGCTGATGCCGGAGGCGAGCGCGCGCCGGTACTCTTCCGGGCTCAGGGAGGCGTTGATCGTCTGGCTGAATCCGTCCTGCGATTTGCCGAGGCTGTTGACGACGAAGCCAACCACGTCGAAACTCGTCTGATACTTGCCGTCCGTACCCTGCTTGAAGTCGAGCTTGTTGGCATCGATGACCAGATTGATGTCAACCGCTGCGCTGTTCTCCGGCGTGAACCTGTACTGGAGCGTGCTGCTGAGGTTCAAATCGCTCTTGGCCAGAGGCGACATCGCGGCCCGGACGATGGTCTGCTCTTTGGTCAAGGCGCGCTCCGCCTCGTCCGCGCGGGCGATGTAGCCGGCGCGCGTGTAGACCTTCGCGCCGGGGCGGGTGACCTTGATCTGGTACTTGTGGAACTTGTTATCGAACGGCTCGCTGGGCCGGTAGGCGAGGAGGTAGTAGCTGCTGCGGGAGAGCACGCGGTCGAGTCCCTCGCGGAAGTTATTCGTGTTGACGACCGACACGCCGCCCGTCGCGCTCGCGAGCACGCTCAGTCCGAGATGCCCGGAAAGGGTGTCCAGCCCCTGGTTGTCGAACTGCGCCAGATCAGCCGTGCGCCCGAATCCACCGCCGGAGCTCGACCCGTCGAAAAGGGCGCTCTTCGCCTCGTTCCCCGGATCGGTGAAGCCCGAGACGCCGCGGCTCGCCTTCATCCCGCGAATGTCCAGCGTGTTGATGACCACCCCGGCGCGGCTGGAGCGATCGGTGAGTTGTCGGATCAGGTAGTTGACGTTGCTCTGGTAAGAGTGGCTCTCCATGATCGTCACGGGCGCTCCGCCCAACTTGACCTGAGTTGGGGACGTTTCAGCGAGCGGCAGCCCACCGGAGATGAGGACCAGGCTTTTCCGCCCCGGCAGCCCCTTCATGCTGTTCACCACGTCGCTGGTCACCGAAAGCGTGGTCAGGGTGCGCATGCCTTTGATGGTGCCGTCTTCTGAGGCGTCGGGGTTCCCGTTCGCCGCGCTAATGCCGTCCACGGGGGCGGCGGCGGCGGCGCCCCCTTCGTCCCCGGCAGCATTCATCAACTCGGTATTGATCTTATCCTGCGACGGCAGGTTGTTGAATGCCGAGAGGGGGTGCTGCCGCGCGTTGATCTGAGAGATGGCGCGGCGCAGCAAGTTCTTGTCGGAAGTGAACAGCAGCAATAGCCCGGAGCCGCCGATGACGCGGAAGATGACGACCAGATCGCCCTCGCGCATCTGGTTGTCCACGAAGTCACGCAGCATGGTGCGGACGTTAACGATATCGTCGTAAGGGATCGTCAGATCGTCAACGACGAAGGCGAAGACGCGGCGCAAATCTTTCGCCGTCAGGTTGCGCGTCACGTTGGGCTCGATGGTCTGCCCCGCGATGTCGATCCGGCCCTCGGTGCGCGGGGCGGCGTCGGCGCTGACGAACTCGACGAACTGTAAGTCCTGTTTCTTGCCGTTGTCGTAAATCTCGAAGTCCGACAACTTCAGGTCGGGAATGACCTGATCGTTTTTGTCCGTCACGACGGCGTCCACCTGTACGAGCTGCGCGGTGATGCGCAGCACGTCCTCGTCCTGCGAGGTGGGCGTTGTGGGCGTCTGCGCGAGCGCGACGAACGACAGGAGCAGGCTGGTGCAGCAAGCTAAAACTTTCTTCATGTCGATCTCCTAATTCATTTAAATGTATGGCGCGGGGCGTCGCGGTGTGCGACATCGCTTCGGGGATGCGTGGATTATAATTCAAGCGCCGCGATTCGGCACACTTGTTTCTCGCCTTCTCCCTTGCGCTTTCCGCGGATTTGGATTAAAACACTCGCGCTCCGCCGAAGGGTACCGCAGGCGGTTTCCAGAAATTTCAATCTGAATATTCATAAAATTGGAGAAGTGGGGGACTAACGCCCGGTGCCACTTCCCGAACTGCCAACGGGTAGAAGTACTTAACTTTTCGCCCCAAGCTGGCATAACGCTTGCCTCTTACGACCGACGAGCCTTCGCGACATGCACCCAATCCTTCGCAGGTGTAGATCAGTTTACAGTTAGTTCCTATCAGTTTTAGTTAGCTCCTACGCACTTATCGTCCGAGATAAGCAGTCCGCTTAACAAGGAACCCTAACCACGGGTTCTTCAGCACACAGTAAGATTGAGGTCCCAAACCTCTATTCCCCTGTTCACTTTCTCTCTGGAGGAGACCCACCATGAAGCAAGGTTTACTAAGATCGGCGACTGCCTGCGTGCTTGTGGCGTTGTGCAGTCTCCTGACCTTTGGCCAAGGCACGAGCGTGACCGGATCGATTTCCGGCGCCGTGACCGACCAGAGCGGCGCCGCCGTGCCGGGTGCCAGCGTGACGGTCAAGAGCAACGCCACGGGCGTTGAGTCCACCGTGCAGACGACCGACAACGGCACGTTCTCCGTTCAAGGTCTGAACACCGGCGAATACACCGTGACGATCACCGCGGCGAGCTTTAAGCGCGCGGTGGCTAACGAGGTGAAGGTTGACGTCGGCAAGGCGTCCAGTATTAACGTCGCGCTCGAAGTCGGCGCGGTCACCGAGTCGGTGACGGTCACGGCCACGGGCGAGCTGCTCCAAACGCAGAGCGCGAACGTCGCCAGCACGATCACGGGACGGCAGATCACTGACCTGCCTTACGCGTCGCGTAACGCGCTCGACGTCGTGCTCTTCATGCCGGGCACGGCGACGGTCGGACGCCCGCGCCAGTCCTCCGTCAACGGCCTGCCCAAGGGCGCGCTCAACATCACGCTCGACGGCGTACAGGTTCAGGACCCGCTCCTGAAGAACAGCGACGGGTTCTTCACCTACATCCAGCCGAAGACCGACGCGATCGAAGAAGTGACGCTCTCTTCGGCGACCCCCGGCTCCGAGAGTGCCGGCGGCGGCGCGATTCAGATCAAGTTTGCCACGCGGCAGGGTTCGTCCGAGTTCCACGGCAGCGCTTACATCTATCACCGCAACTCCTACTTCAATTCGAACTATTGGTTCAACAATAGAGACCTGAAGGAAGACCCGGTCGATCACAAAGCGCCGCGCAACCGCGTGTTGCTGACGCAGCCCGGCATCCGCATCGGCGGCCCGATCCGGATCCCGTGGCTGATCAAGAATAACGAGACGGCATTTTTCTTCGTCAACTACGAAGAGTACAGACTGCCGGAGAGCGCCACGCGCCAGCGCACCATCCTCTCGCCCGAAGCCCTGACCGGCGTCTTCCAGTACATCCCTTCGGGGACGAGCACCGTCATAAGCAGAAACTTGTTCAGCCTCGCAGCCGACTGCGACCCGCTCACGGCGGGGGCACAGCCGTGTGGCCCAACAACCCCAGACCCGACGGTCAGCGCCCTGCTCGCCTCGATTCAGGCGACGACCGGCAAGGGCGGCGTGACCACTCTCTCCGATCCCAACCTGAAGCAGTTCAGCTTCATCAACACGGGCGGACAGACCCGCCGGTTCCCGACCGTGAACCTGACGTGGAATATCACGAAGAGCAACCAGATCACGAACGTCTGGAACTATCAGGATTTCGCGTCGGTGGTGGATTTCCTCAACAACGCCGATCCGAGGTTCCCCGGATTCCCGAACCAGGGCAGTCAGGGGTCGAACCGCTTCTCCAATTCGACGGCGCTGATTTCGAAGATTACCAACTCGATCTCCAACGAGGCACGCTTCGCGCTCGTCGGCGGGACGACCGTTTTCTTCCCCGAAATCGGGCCCGGACAGTTCGCCAACCAGGCTGGCTACAACTTAGGCATTAACGCCGCGGGCATCACGTCCGCGACAGCCTCCACTGGCCCGCAGCGGCGCAACAGCCCCGTCCAGACTTTTACCGACAACCTCAGTTGGGGCAAGGGCAACCACAGTTTGACTTTCGGTGGAAGCTTCTCACGCACCAACCTCTTCAGTTATTTCCCGACCGGCGGCATCGTCCAGGGCGTGACCTTCGGTATCGATACGTCCTCTGCGATTACCGATCCGGCAAACGGGATCTTCACCGCTACCAACTTCCCCGGCGCGAACACCACCCAACTCAACAACGCGAGGGGCATCTACGCCACCCTCATCGGGCGCGTCACGGCGCTCGGCGGGACGGCGGTGGCCGACGAGAACCTCAAGTACACGTTGCAGGGCAACCTCGTCGAGCGGGCCGGGCAGAAGGCCTGGGGCGTGTACGGGCAGGATCAGTACCGCTGGCGCCCGAACGTCACGATCAACTACGGGCTCCGCTACGAGTTGCAGGGTCCCTACTACGCGAAGAATAACGCGTACACCGTGCCGCTCAGCTACGACAACATCTTCGGCTGCTCGGGTCCAAATAACTTCTTCCACCCGGACGCTTGCACGAACCCGATCACGCAGTTCACTCGCCTGGCTCCGGGCTCGAAAGCCTACAACACCGACAAGAACAACTTCGCCCCGAACGTCGGTATCGCCTACAGCCCCGACTGGAAGAACGGGTTCATGCATCACCTCTTCGGCGACACCGGGCAGAGCGTGCTTCGCGCCGGCTTCTCCGTCGCTTACACGCAGGACGGCACCAACGTCGGCTCGACCGGGTTGGACACTAATCCGGGCCAGGCCTTCAGCGTCGCCCGCAGCACCGCCAACAACACGTCGGCCAACGCCTCCGCCTGCAACCTCTGCCTGCCTGTCGGCACGCTGCTGAGGAACGGGCTGCCGGGACCGGTGATCACTCCGCCGACGTTCCCGTTCACCCCGGGCACGGCGGATCAGGGGATCGCGTTTAACCCGAACCTGCGCACCGGCTACGTCATGTCGTGGTCGGGCGGCTACCAGCGCGAGATCATGAAGGACACGGTGATCGAAGCGCGTTACGTCGGAAACCGCGCCCACCACCTCGCGCGCCTCTACTCGATCAACGAGGTCAACACGATCGAGAACGGTTTCATCAACGAGTACAAGTTGGCGCAGGCGAATCTGCTCGCTAACAACGCTTTCACCGTCACCAACCCGACGACCGGCGTCGTGACGAGGCCGCGCGCCGGGAGCTTTGCTTACTTCGGCACCGGCTCCAACACTTCGCCGCTGCCGATCTTCCTCGCCTACTTCAGCGGCAAGCCGTCAACCAGCTCGACCGACCCCGCTCAGTACAATTCGACAAACTTCACGAGCACGACGTTCACGACCGGCTTGATTTCAGTGGCGGCGAGCCCGACAGCGGTAGCCGGCCAGCTGTCTGCTAGCGCCAGTCTGCGCGCCAATGCGATCACGGCCGGGCTCGCCCGGAACTTCTTCGTGGTCAACCCGAACGTGCCCGGCGGCGTGTTCCTCATCGACAACTCGGCGATGTCAACCTACGATGCCTTGCAGATCGAGTTGCGCCGCCGCATGTCGAGGGGCCTGCTCCTTCAGGCGAGCTACACTTTCGGCAAGTCGCTGACCGACGCGGCGGCGAGCAGCTCGATCTCGCAGTCGAATTTCGTCAGCCTGCGCAATACGCGGCTCAACCGGACGAACTCGCCGTTCGACCTCCGGCACTCGTTCAAAGCCGACTTCATCTACGAGATGCCGTTCGGCAAGGGCCAGTGGCTCTTCGGCAGCGTCGGCAACAAGATGAACTGGCTCGTCGGCGGTTGGGGCTTGAACGGCACGGTCCGCGTCCAGAGCGGCTCGCCCTTCAACCTCGGCAACGTCCAGCTCGTCAACATGACGCGCAACGACTTGCAGCACATGGTCGAAATCCGCAAGGATCCGACCGCCGTGTTCTTCCTGCCGCAGACCGTGATCGACAACACGATCAGGGC
Source organism: Pyrinomonadaceae bacterium (assembly GCA_045807785.1). GTDB lineage: Bacteria > Acidobacteriota > Blastocatellia > Pyrinomonadales > Pyrinomonadaceae > JAIVGV01. The sequence continues at coordinate 18,603 of JBJMGS010000273.1, read as the reverse complement.
GTTCAGCACCAGCTCGACGTCGGCGACCGGCTATTCGGGCACGCCTCCTGATCTGACGCAGCCCTTCATCGCCCCGGCAGGCTACGGCAACTGCCAGGCGCGGTTCAACGGCGAGTGCGGCGCGAGCAACATCATCCTTTACGGACCGCGCTTCACGCGTATCGATCTCAGCCTCTCCAAGAAGGTGACGTTCTCCGAGACGAAGAACCTCGAGTTCCGCGTCGAGGCGCTGAACGCCATCAACAACATCAACTTCAAGGTCGGAAGTTTCGCGAACGACGTGACGAGTCTCGCGGGCACCTACGCTTCGCCTGATTTCGGCAAGACGACGGTGGCCTACCAGGACACGTCCACGACGACTGATCCGGGCGGACGCCTGCTCCAGTTCGTCCTTCGCTTCAACTTCTAACTCTTGACCTAACCAACAGGGGGGAGGGGCGCGGTTTACCGCGCTTCTCCCCCTTTCACCCATCTCACGTCAATGTCTAGAGTGGGAACCTTCGAGTCTCCCCGATGAAAGCCTACGACAGACGTAAGTTTCTCTCTCTGGCTTCTCGTTCCGCGACAGCCTTCGCCAGCCTTCCGCTCCTCCCCGTCAACTTATTCCCGGCCACCACGGCGCACGCCTGCGCGGGGCAGTCTCCCGCTTACAAGGATCAGCCCCCGGCGGAGCGCTCTTGCTGGCTGGACTTGTGCGCCCCGTTCGTCGTCGAGGATGCAGCGCGCGGGCTCCGCTCGGAAGTGGTGCTCACCTCTGACACCTTCGTCGGCGCGCGCGGCTACGCCGACGGCGGCGACGCGACCGAGTACGAATTCTATCTCTACGATGCGGAAGGTCGCGCGGTCGGCGCGACGGGCGCGGCGGCCAGGCTCCGTGTCGCGGCGATGCAGACCGCCGTCATCCCCGTCAGCGATCTCATCGCGCCGGAAAAAAGTTTCTGGGGCGGAATGACGATCCGCCTGCGCCCCGCCGGTCGGCAGCCGATGCACGCGACCGATCTGTTCAGCTCGGCCTTCGTCCGCTGGCAGACGGACGGCTCCTTCGACAACGTGCACGCGAACCCCGATCCCCTCACGTGGCAGACGCGTTCCGGCTTTTATTACTCGATGCCGTTCCCGCCCCTCTCGGACTACGAATGCACCCTCGGACTTTTTAACCCCTACGAAAGCCGCAGCGCGGGACTGCTCGTGCTGCACGATCACGCGGGCGGTAAGCTCGTCGAAATTCCTTACGAGCTGAAGCCGCGCGCCTCCCTGCTCCTCGGCTTAAACCAGCCGCACTTCAGCCGGGACGCCTGCGAGGCGTTCGGGCGGGCGGCTTCAAACTCGAAGGCCGGAGCAAACGCCATCCCCCACAGGCCGACCAAAGAAGATCATCAGAGGGAAGATCATCACGCGGCAGTCACCGCGCCGCCCCGCACCGGGGGCAAACTTCTGACCGAGGGCGGCGGGATGATCGCGATCACGAACGAGCCAACGATGGTGAAGAGTTTCGCCTACCTCGTCATGAGAAAGCCCGGTCGTGATCGGTTCAGCGTGGATCACCCGCTTCACCAACCCGTCTCGAAGCCGCGTCCGTCGGTCGCCCCGTTCGACGCCGCGGGAAGACTCAAGGCGAAGAACGTCCTGTTCTCGCCGCTGCTCTTCCGCGCCAAGCGCGTGGGCGCGATCACGCTCGAGACGAGGTTCCACCTGAGCACGGGACTCCCCTACGAAGAGGCTTTGTGGTTCGCCCCCTACGCCGTGGACGCGACGGGCGCGGTTGTCTGGAACGCGAGCACGGACGAGAAACTCCCGTCGCTGCTTCAGGCGGCTCAGTGGGAGCGCGGCGCAATCCGCCTCGGCGCGGAGCAGAGCTGCGTCTTAGACTTCTCCCGCCTGAAGTTGGGCACGGACTTTTCGGGCGGCTTATGCCTCGCGGTCGCGCCCGACTCGACGCACACCTTCATGAAGGTGGAAGTGCGCGTGCCGGAATGGGGCGCGCACGCGTTCACACACTTCCGGCCCGGCTTGCGCGCCGCGCGCGCCTACCAGAAGCCCGCGCAGCGCGGCGGTCTCGCCACCGATTACGTCACTTCCGGGTCGCGCTTCGAGCGACGCTCCGGCGGCGCGGTCACTTTCGACGAGCTGATCGGCGTGATCAATATCGACGATCAGGGGATCGAAGGCTGGCCTACCCTCGAACTGTTCGGGCGCAAAGGGCTCATCAAGCAGATCGCGCTGGCGCCCGTGCCGGGATTCGGGTGTCGCCACTTCCTGCTCTCCGATCTGCTCAAGGAGCCGCAGTCGAGCGAGCGCCTGACCATGCGGTTGACCGACGAGCGTGCTACATTGCTGATGTCCACGGTTCATCTCGACTATACGAGACGTGACATCGCGCTCGACCACGGCTCCGACAGATTTTCGACCTTCACGGACTACAATTGTGGTGACAGTTCCCGCGCGTGACTTGGGCGCGGCGGCGACGAAACTTCCCCTCGCCCGGACGAGCCGGACGAATAAACCTAGCGAACCGGAGAGAGCCATGTTGAGAAAATCCCCCGCACTCCTGATCACGGCGGTGCTCGCGCTCAGCGTCTTCGCGCAGAAACAGTACAAGCCCTACACCGAGTGGACGGACAAGGACGCGCAGAAAATTCTGAACGATTCGCCGTGGGGCCACACGCAGATCGAAACGGACACGTCGGAGATGTTCTTCAAGCCCGACGGGGCGGCGACCGCCCCGACCACCAGCGACCGGACTGAGCGCGGCGCCACCAATCAAGCCACCTCGGTTAACTACCACGTGCGCTTTCTCTCCGCCCGCCCGATTCGCGAAGCCCTCGCGCGCGTGATCGAGTCGGCGCAGAAGACGCCCAACGAACAGCTCTCGAACCAACTGAAGAACTTCGTCGCGCGCAATTTCGGCAACTACATCGTCGTCAGCGTCGCGTTCGACACGAAAGACCCGCGCTTCGCGAACGCCCCTAAAGAGGCGTTCGTCGGCGCCGTCCCCGGAATCCTGAAAGTGAACACTTATCTGGACAGGAATGACGGGAAGCGCCTCTTCCTGAGCGACTATCAGGCGCCGACGAACGACGGCCTGGGCGCGAAATTCGTCTTCCCCCGGACGGACGCCGAGGGGAAGCCTTTCCTCACTCCAGATTTTTCGCAGGTGCGCTTCTACTCCGAGGTGTCGAAGTCGGTCAAGCTGGACGTGAGGTTCAAAGTGTCGGACATGATCTACAACGGCGCGCTCGAATATTAACGTCCGCGTCGTCGCCGGTCGCGGGTGGCGGTTCACTCCCGGAGCCGGTCGGAAAACCCACATAACTTTGAGAGGACGATTGTCATGAAAAAGATTGCTTGCGCGTGCGTCGTCGCGTTGGCGCTCGGGCTGGCCGTTAGCGCGCAGAAGGATTTGAAGCCGTGGACCGAATGGTCGAAGAAGGACACGGTGAAGATTTTGAACGACTCCGGCTGGGGGCAGACCCAGCTCGAGACGCAGGAAGCCAGCGGCTCGACCGCGGCGGTGACGAGCACCGCCGAGTCGCTCAACCGCGACCCGCGCCAGGCGGCTCCGGGCTCGATCAACGGGTCGATCAAGTACTTCGTCCGCTTCTTCTCAGCCAGACCCATCCGCGAAGCCTTCGTGCGTAAGCTCCAGCTCGAACAGCCTTCCGCCGATCCTAAAATGGCTGAGCAGTCGAAGACCTTCATCGAGACGACTTCCGACGAGCTCATCATCGTCTCCGTGGCCGCCGAGGTGAGCGACAAGAAGATGGGCGGCACCGTCCTGCAGGCGTTCAGCAAGGCGAAGGTCGATTCGCTCAAGAACGTCATCTACCTCCAGCGCAAGGACGGCAAGCGAGTTACGCTGCAAGACTACGTCCCGCCGGGGAACCCTGAGATCGGCGCGCGCTTCGTCTTCCCGCGCAAGGTTGACGGGCAGCCATACCTCACCGCCGACAGCGGCGAAGTGCGCTTTCACGCCGAACTCGGCCCCGACAAAAAATCGAAGATCGACTGCCGCTTCAAGGTCGCCGACATGATGTACAACGGCGCGCTCGAATACTGAGCGGGCGGCGCTCTCTCTTAAGTCATGCCGCGCTTCGCGACGGGTCAGCCGCGCAGAAGGGACAACGGGCGGCGCGAGTGCTGCCCGTTGTCCCTTTCGCACGGCGGCCTGTTTTTGTCGGGTGTCGCGCGGCGGAAGTTTTATCGCTCCGCTTGTGCCCCGCGCGCCGTCAAGCTTGACGGCGGACAAACGTGTCGGCGCCGTCGCTCGTCGGCGCTGTGTTAGAATCCACCCCGCTCATCCCCCTTGTCTCAAGCGCCGGGCTGTTCTATGTCCACCGACACGAGTCTCGCCGCCAACCTCTCACTCTCCCCGCTCGGCGCGGGCGATCTCATCGACCGCACCATCCGGCTCTACCGCCGCCACTTCACGACGCTGGTCGGCGCGGCGGCTCCGCCCGTCGTCGCCTCTTCGGTGGGAAGCGTCATGTTCACGGTCGGCTGGCGTGAGGTGTCGCTCGCCGAGAGCAGCGCGCTGCTCGCGCTCTACGTCGTGCTCATCGGCGTCGGCCTGCTGCTGGTCTGGCTCGGCAGGTTCGCCTTCCTGCTCGTGATGGGCGGGGCGTCGCGCAACCTCGTGCTGCACCTGCTCTGGGACGAACCCGTCTCGGCGCGCGCCATCTACCGCAACGTGCGCTCGCGCTTCTGGGGTCTGGTCGGCGCGCTCCTGCTCATCATGTTCTGCGGCGCGGTGATCGGCGTCCCCTTAGGGTTCGTGTGGCTGATGCTCATCGGGCTAAGCGTGGGCGGCATGGTCGCCATCACGGGCGGCAGCACGTTCGGCACCGTCCTCGCCGTGCTGCTCTCCGTCGCCTTCACCATCGCCGTGCTCTTCGCCTACTTCTTCATCATGGGCCGGCTGGCTTACATCCCGCAGGTCATGCTCGTCGAGGGGCGTCGCATCGGCGAAGCCTTCAGCCGCAGCATGAACCTCGCGCGCGGCAACGTCCGGCGGCTGACGGCGATGTTCGTCTTCACCTCGTTCGCCACCTACTCGGCGCTGATGCTGCTCGTCGTCCCGCTCGGCTGGTACGGGTATCTGCGCGGCGTCAACCCGTTCCAATTCAACGCAGCGGACGTGCCGCTCTGGTACGCCATCGGCGAGCAGGTGTTGACGCAGGCGGCGGCGATCTTAGTCGCGCCCATCTGGATGATGGGCCTGTCGCTGCTCTACGTGGACGAGCGCGTGCGCCACGAGGGCTACGACATCGAGCTGATGGCGCGCCAGCGACTCGGCGACATGCCCGAACTTCCGGATGGCGGCGTCGCCCCGCTCGCCCCGGCAATCCACGCCGACACCGCACACGCGCCGCAGCCGTCTTACCTGCCGCACAGGCCGCCGACACGACCCGCGCCGCCCGCGCCGCCGTCATTCCAACCGCCCGCGAAATACTCGCCGCCCAAGCAGCCCGGCTCGATCCTCGGTCTCAACGAGGGGCGCGACCGATGAGCGACGCGCGCCTCAAATTCGTCGGCCCGCTCGCCCTGCACCGCACGGCGCCCGCGCTGCACCACACCGCGCGCGCTCTGCGCTTCGTCGCCTGGGTCGCATGCGTCGCGTGCATCACGTGCATCGCATCGGCGAACGACGCACGCGCCGCGTCGTTCACAGACTATCGCGCGCGCGTCAACTCCGCGCTGCACCACGCGACCGATCTCTTCAACGCGCTTGATGGTGGCGGCAACGCGCGCGCCGCGCAGTCGCTCGCCGCGCTCAGGCAGACGCTGCCGCCGAAGGAGCACGTCGAGTGGGCGGGCGGCGGCGTGGACGCAGACAACACTTGGCTGCACAAAGAGCTGGACGACTACGCCGCGCTGCCCGTCGACAAACTCGAAGAGAGGAAGGCATCCGTTTCCCGCGTCGTTGAACAACTCGCCGTGCTCGACCGTCAGCTCGACGAAGCGGCGCGGCCTGAGAAAACCGCGCGCGACAAGGAGGCGGAGAAGGGGCGGCTCCACACGATCCTACAACGACCCGAATACAACGAGCAGGCGGCGCGCGGCGGCGCGCTCGAACGCGTCTGGGAATGGATCGGGAAGCTGATCGAAAAACTCCTCCCGCGCCGTTCGCCCTTGACGCCTGGCGCGTCGGGCGCGCTCTCCCTCGTCGCGCGCGTCTTCATCTACGCGCTCGCCGCCGCGCTCATCATCTTCGTCGCGTGGCGCTACGGCCCCGCGGTCTTGAACCAACTCTCGACGCGGCGGAAAAAGAGGCGCGCAGCAGAGGCGCGCGTCGTGCTCGGCGAGCGGCTTGCGCCCGACGAGTCGGCAGCCGATCTCATCAACGAGGCCGAGCGGCTGGCGCGCGCCGGCGACGTGCGCGCCGCGATTCGCAAGGCCTACATCGCCGTCTTGTGCGAACTCGGTGACCGGAAACTGATCCGCCTCGCGCAGCACAAGACCAACCGCGATTACTTGCAGAGCGTGCGCGACCGCGCCGAGCTCTACCAGCTCATGCGCCCGCTCACACACGACTTCGAGCGCCACTGGTACGGCTTCGCCCCCGCGACCGACGCCGACTGGAATCAGTATCGCTCTCTGTGTCGGCAGACACTGGCGGATTAGGTGTTGGGTGTCTGGTGTCGGGTGCCGGGCATCGGACAAAGCGTCCGGCTCGAATCACCGAGCTTAAAATTTGTCGCGCTGATCCCTGATACCTGACACCCGTCACCCGTATTCATGCGTAGCCGCTTCTCCATCATCGCCTTCGCCGTCGTCGTCGTGGCGCTGCTCGTGGCGCTCAACGCGGCGTCCTACGTGCGCGTCGAGCGCGAGCCGGAGCTGGAGATGAAGCCCGATCGCTCGACCTCGAACGCAGGCCCCACGGGCACGCGCGCCATCTACGATTACCTGGAAGCGAGCGGGCAGAAGGTGATGCGCTGGCGCTCCCCCGTCGAAACGCTGCTCAAGCCGGGCGGCACGCAGCCTTCGACCTTCGTCGTTGTCGGCACGGTGCGCCGCCGCTTCAACGAAGAAGAGAAGCGCGACCTGATGCGCTGGGTGGCGCGCGGCGGGCGGCTCGTCGTCATCGACCGCGTGCCGGCGCAGACGCTTCCCACGGGCGGGCGCTGGGGCGTCGCCTTCTCGCCAACCGCCATGCCCGGCACGGACACGCGCGCCGATGACCCCGAAGCACTCGTCGCGGGCGCGAGCCCCGTCGCGCCCACGCAGCCGACGCTCCTCGCCTCCGGCGTCGAGCGCGTCGCGCCCTCGCGCTTCGCCTCGCGTCTGCGCGCCGTCCGCGGCGGCGAGTCGGACGCTCACGCGAAAGGGGTGACGGGAAATGGGGATGCGGAAGACACAGAAGGAGAGGACGAAGGCTCGACGCCGAAGCCGACGCCGACGCCGATGCGCGCCCCGGGCAGCACACGTCGCGGCGGCGGAGTTGATTACGGCGAGTCTGCCATGCACGCGGAGGACAATGCCGAGCCGGACGCGCCTGTCTTCAACTTCACGGACGAGCGCGGCGCGCTCCTCGCCGACTACGCGCGCGGGCGCGGGCACATCGTCGTGTTGAGCGATCCTTTCATCGTCGCGAATAACGGCGTCGCGCGCGCCGACAACTTGCAACTGGCGACGAATGTCCTCACGTCGGGCGGCGGGCTCATCGCCTTCGACGAATTTCATCAGGGTCGCGGCGAGACGCACAACGAGTTCGTCACCTACTTCGCGGGCACGCCCGTCATCGCGATGTTCGGCCAGTGCGTGCTCATCGCGGCGGTCGTCGCGTGGTCGCGCGGGCGGCGCTTCGCGCGCCCCGTCCCGGCGCTACGCCCCGACCGAAGGTCAAAGCTCGAATTTGTCGCCTCGATGGCGGAGCTGCAACAGCGCGCCCGCGCCTTTGATCTCGCGCTGGAAAACATCTACTCTCGCACGCGCCGGGCACTGGCCCGCTACGGCGGCACAGACACCGCCGCGCCCTATGCCGAGATCGCGTCGGCGGTCTCCGCCCGCTCCGGCACCGACCGCGCGCGCCTCGAAGCCCTCATGCGCGACTGCGAAGACGCCGCCGCCGGAGAACCCATCACCGCGCGACGCGCCCTCGCCCTCGCCACGAGCCTGCGCGAACTCGAACGCGCCCTCGGCATACGGATGAGAGAGAGAGAAATCAAGCAGTCAAGAACACGTTGAAAGGATATGCCCGGACAAATAAGGAGTTAACCATGACGCATCCACACCTCACCACATCTGTTGTCCGTTACCTCGCTTGTTTGCTCGTTGTTATGACTAGCTCGGCACGTGGTCAGGAGACTGCATCCGTCTCATCCGAATATGTTTTGGAAATAGGCAGGGGCAGTGTCGGCACATGGTGCACCACGAATCCGCTCGGTTCGCCAACTCGGAAGGCGGTGGTTGGGTTCACCGTACCCCCAAGCCCCTCCACTCCTCCCGCCGGCGGAAAGTATCTGCAAGCCAGCATGATTCAGGTTCGCGTGGCACCGGATGATGATATCTGGAGGATCGATGTGAGCGTGCAGTCGGGCGAGTTTTATGACGGGGCTCAAAAGCACGTCGCCTCCTACACGGCGCGCATGAATGAGCGAGTCGAGATCAAAGAGGTTGTCCCCTTCGGAGCCGCGCCATTCACCGTGGCGGTGATGAGAGTCTTGCGCGCAACCGCGGTCGCTCCGCAGGTCGCGAACAAAACGCAGTCCATCTCCGTCGAGAAAATAGAATCAGATAGCCCGATAGCGCCCTACCAAATCTCGCTCAGAAATATTTCGGGCAAGGACGTTCTCGCGCTCGAAGTTAACGCGCTCAAGGGAGGAAAGCGGTTAGGCTTGATGTGGCCCGAGGCTCGTTGGCTGGAACCGCTCATCAGGGCGGGAAGCGTTCACCACATGGAAGTATCCAGCACCGATCATAGTTGCGGCACCGCGAGAGGATATCGTCCCGGACAGGCTGACACTATTGAGATCAACACGGTCGTCTTTGCCGATGGCTCTTACGAAGGCGAGCCGTATCTCGCGGCTTTAATCAGAGCCAAAGCGATGGGCTACGAAAGACAGTCGGCGCGCGTGCTCGAAGCTTTGGATTTGCTGATCGGGCGATCCGATCCGACAACGTTTGAAGTGGCGGCGCAACTCAACGAACTGCTTGCCGTCATGGACGAGACGGTTGAGCTAGCCGCGCTCGACGAACTTCACCGCAGTTTCCCCGCTTACGGCGAGGAGACGGTCATGGGTCTAGGCAAGGACGTGGGCTTCTCGCTCCACGAAATAAAGCGTGATCTTCTTGCCGACGTGAAGCGATTCGAGTCAAAAGCCAGCGAGGGGCAAGACACACGTTCCGTGCGCTCTTGGCTTTTGGAGATGAGGGAGAAATACGCGAAACGCGTCGCGGCGGCGCGCGCCGTCACACAAGCAGGAGACGCGGAAACAAAGTGATTACGCGGGGATGTACGATCAGATGATTACTTAGTGAAAGGCAAAGGTGACGAGGTACTCACGGCAGTGTGGCGTATCATGCCCTCCATTGCTCGTCGCTGTCTTTATATGCTGCAAAACGTCGCTTCAACGGTCGAACACATTACGGGCGAGCTGCGCAAGATCATCGTGGGCCAAGATGCGGTGGTCGAGCAGGTGTTGGTCGCGCTGCTCGCAGAGGGGCACGCGCTCGTCGAGGGCGTGCCGGGGACGGCGAAGACGCTCTTGGTCAAGACGCTGGCGCGCATCGTCGGCGCGGAGTTCGGGCGCATCCAGTTCACGCCCGATTTGATGCCGTCGGACATCACGGGCACGAACGTCTTCAACGTCGCCAACTCCACCTTCTCCCTGCGTCGCGGCGCGATCTTCACGGACATCCTGCTCGCAGACGAGATCAACCGCACGCCACCCAAAACCCAGGCCGCGCTTTTGGAAGCGATGGAGGAGCGGCAGGTGACGATTGACGGGGAACTCCATCCGCTCTCGCCGCTTTTCACCGTGCTCGCCACCGAGAACCCCATCGAGTACGAGGGGACGTACCCGCTGCCCGAAGCGCAGCTCGACCGCTTCCTCCTCAAAATCTTAATCGACTACCCGACCGCCGAAGACGAGGCGCGCGTCGTCGCCAACTGGGACGAGGGTTTCAACTCGCGCCGGCTTGAGCTGATCGACATCGTGCCCTTGCCGGACGCGAACGCCATCCCGCAGTGCCGCGCCGAAATCCGCCGCGCGCGCATGGAGCCGGGCGTGCGCGCCTACGTCGTGCAGATCGTCCGGCGCACGCGCGAGCACCCGGCCATCGCCTACGGCGCGAGCCCGCGCGCGTCAGTCGCGATGCTTCTGTGCGCGAAGGCGCTCGCCGCCATGCGCAGTCGAGAGTTCGCCACGCCCGACGACGTGCGCGACATCGCGCGCCCCGTCCTGCGTCATCGCCTGCGCCTGCGTGCGGAAGCGGAGCTTGACGGCGCGACGCCAGAGTCGGTCATCACAGATATTTTGCAGACGGTCGAAGTGCCACGTTAAGAGCAAAGGCATTCACCGCAGTAGGCGCAGAGAGCGCGGAGGGGGCGCAGAGAAAACCAATTCTTCTCGGCGCCCCCTCTGTGTCCTCTGCGCCTCTGCGGTGAGTTCTTACTTTCCGAATCTCTCAGTTCGGCGGCGGCTGCGCACCGATGGGGTCGCTCGGCGGCGCCGGGAGCGGCGCGGTGCGCTTGCGTGGCGCGTCGGGGCGCGTGAGGAAGCGTTCGATGTCGTCGAGCACGGCGCGGCGATGCGCGAGTTCGGGGGCGGTGACGAACCCCGGCATGGTCTTGATTCGTTCCTGTAGCTCGCGCAAGCCCCCGGTCGCTTCGGCGCGCACCTGCGTCGATGCCGCGTCGTTCGCCGCCAGGTCCATCAGCCGCGTGACGACGAGCGACTGCACGGCGCGGGCGATCTCCGACTGCTGTTCGTCGTGCGCGTCGGGCTCGAACCACGTGCGGCGCAAGAGCGCGGCGACGACTTCGTGGAAGTCTGGGTTGGCCGCGTTGCGCGAGCGGTAATCGACGAGGCGGGCGGCGCGGTGCGGCTCTAAGAGCGCGGAGACGGCGAGGTCTGCGGCGATGGTCGCCACACCCACGGGGTCGAACGCCGGGTCGGTGCGCTTCTCGAACAGCTCAATCGTGTTGCCCTCGAAGCCCGGCGCGCGCGGCGGGATGATGTCGAGTATGCGCGGCGGCAGGGCGAGAAAGTCCGGTCGAAGCGTGTCGAGCACGGCGTTCAAAGCGTCGCGCTGGTGTGCAGCGGGGATAATCTGCTGGACGGGCGTCGGGGCGGGATACACCGCCGGCTGCGTGGAACCAAACCCTGGAGAGCCGCCGCCGGATTTAACGGAGTAGGTGTAGTAAATCCCGCCGACGGTTTTGACGGCGGCTTGGAGTTGATAACGATGATGTAGGTAGAGCGGCAACAGTTTCGCTTCGAGTAGGGAGAGCGGCGTGCCGACCGCGATGTTGCCGAGCCCGAACTGCGAGAGGCCGATGCGTCGCACCTCCATCTCGTGGCGCAGCATGGCGACCGCGTCGCCGCCGTTGTCCCACAAACTCGCAAGCGGGTTCGCGCCGCCGAACGGTCGCGCGTCCTGATCGGTGAGGAAGAGCATGTGTCCCACGTTGTCCTGGACGAGGCGCGCGAGCATCACGTTCTCGTCCATGTCGGGCGGCGCTTGCGCGTAGGCGTAGGTGATGGCGAACTTGTCGTAAGAGCCGATGCCGCGCGCGTAGGCGTTCGAGAGATCGAGCTTGCCGTTTTTGATTTCGACGAGCGGCGCGGGGTAGTCCATGACGGACGCGCGCCCGTCGTAAGTCGAGGCGGCGAAGTTGTGTTCGAGCCCGAGCGTGTGCCCGACTTCGTGCGCGGCGAGCTGGCGGATGCGCGCGAGCGACATCTGCGCGGCGTCGGTCGAAGGGTCGAGCGCGGCGAGGTAGTCGTCGTCGAGCGTCGCGCCGAAGTCGCACGAGCCGCCGCGCAGGAGATCAAAGCTGCCGCCGCCGCGCGTCGAGTCTTCGCCGAAGGGCGGGATGAGACCGCTGCCGAGCAGGTAGTCCTGACGGATGCGCAAAGAGCCGAGCGTGACGTTGCCCTTGATGATCTCGCCCGTGCGCGGGTCGTTGACGTTGTCGCCGATTGACCAGCCGCGCGTCGAGCGATGCACCCAGTTGATCATGTTGTAGCGGATGTCCATCGGGTCGGCGTCCGCCGGAAGCACTTTGACCTGAAACGCGTTTTTGAACCCCGCCGCCTCGAACGCCTCGTTCCACCAGGACGCGCCTTCGACGAGTGCGCTGCGGATCGGCTCCGGCGCGCCGGGATCGACGTAATAAATGATCGGCTTGACGGGCTCTGAAACAGCGGCGTTCGGGTCTTTTTTGACGAGCCGGTGGCGGATGATCCAGCGCTGCTCGATGGGCTCTGTGATCGGAGTGGCGTAGTCGTAGAACTCGATGTGGATGTTGCCGACGCGCGGGTCGTAGCGGCGCGGGCGGTACTGGTCGTCGGGCAGTTGGACGAGCGAGTGGTGTTCGCGTACGGTCAAATTCTGCGGCGTCGGCGTCGTCTGTCGCACGAGCCCGCCCGGATCGTTCGAGTTGAAGGTGAGCATCGCCTCGACTTCGGTGTTGAGCGGGAAGTTCTTCGTGCGCGGCAAATAGATCGCACTGCGCGACCCGTCCAGAGAGAAGTTGCCCTGCTGCGACCGGCGCAGCGTGTCCGAGACGCCGTGCGCGTCGCGCATGAAGAACGAGGTGGCGTCAACCAGCACGCGATCACCTTCCGCCGCCTCGACCGTGAAGCCCCAGAGGACGGAGGTGGCGAACGACTCTTCGACGGCGCGGCGTTCGTTCGCGTCAGTCGAGCGCGCGCGGTAGCGTTGGTTCGGCTCGACCAACAGGACTTTGGGGCCGACGCGCTCGAAGTGGACGACGTGCGTCGAGCCGAGTTGCCCGCGATCCAAGCCGATGGGGTTCGAGCCGACGCCGGTCTGGAGTGAAGTTTGGTAAAGGAATTCCTGATTGAAGCGCGCGATCTCCAACAGGAGCCGCCCCGTCGAGGCATCCCAGTAGAGCGGGAAGTAGCCGTCGAGCTTCTGCAAGTCTTTCGTCAGGTCGCGAAAATTTTTCGCCGCGCGCTCCTGCCGCGCCGAGAGCGCGGGCGAGCAAAGAAGCACGAGAGAGAGGAGCAGACAGACACGTTTCATGTTGATGATTCCTCGCGAGATCGCCGAGCGGCGTGAGCTTTGAGATCGAACCAGGAGCCGGGACATTCTAATACCAAACGCCGCCGCGCGGTAGGCTAATCGTCGCGCGAGACAGTTTGCTTGCGCCATCATTTTGCACCTACACTGCCCTCATCACACGCGCCAGATAATAGACCGTAGCCGGACTGACTAGCCTCTCAATCTATGAGTCCCTTCTCTGACAAACTGTCGCTCGCTGCTTGCACGGCTCTCGTCTTAATCTTGATCGGCGCTGCACAAATCTCTTGCGTCAGGTCGCCAGACCCGAACAGCTACCCGAACGTAAGAGTGCAATTCGTTAATCCTCACACCGGCTGGATCGTCGGACCGCGCTTGCTTCTCACAGTTGACGGCGGCAAAACTTGGAAAGTCATCCATGCCGATGGTGCTGGAACTGTCAGGTCAAAGGTTCTGACCACAATCGACCGGCATTTCACCCAGTTTGTTGACCCGCAAACAGGCTGGATGGATGGCGGCGACATGATGTATAGGACAAGGGATGGCGGGCTCACGTGGTCGGAAACTGTACCGACGCCAGTTGGAGATCAGCACCTTTATCGGTGTTTCTTTTTCCTGACACCTGACGAGGGTTGGGTCGTTAGCGACTTCACGTATCACACGACCGACGGCGGGCGGAGTTGGAAGCGACTCTACGAGACACGGCAATACGCGGACTCGTATCCACTCATCCGATTCTTAAGCTCTAAAGTCGGATTCATGTTGCTCACCAGGCACGGTGGAGTTTACCGCACCGGAAACGGCGGGGAGACTTGGGAACAGGTTTTGGGGGAGTACCCATTCGCCCAAGATTTATTCTTCCTCGACGAGCGTTCGGGTTGGGTGGTAGGCGATAATTTCATCGCTCACACCTCAGACGGCGGGCAAACTTGGGCTCATGCACAGACGCCAATCGCAAATTCTCTCAACGATGTGTTCTTCACAGACGAACGGAATGGTTGTGCGGTCGGACATGAGGCAACAATCCTATGCACGAAAGACGGTGGTGCGACGTGGGCTAAAGCCGCCGTCAATGGTCTGAGAGATTATCAAGCCCCTTTACTCTCCGTAGCTTTCACCGACAAACTGCACGGGTGGGCTGTCGGCGGTAATGGCGCTGGTGATGATATTTCATTCTCTCCCTCTCTGTCTTCGTATGCGCCCTCTAATATTGTGCTCAACACTGATGACGGCGGGCAGACGTGGAAAGCAATGCGCCTTGTGGATTGATCTTTTCGCTGGTGTTGGGGTTGTGTTGTCCTGATGAAATTCGTTTTCAGCAAATTATTTTATGTGCTGCTCGCGCTCGGCTTCGTGCCGCTCTCATTCGCGTGGTCGTCGCCGTCTCTGCGTTGGGCGACGCTTGCGTATGACGTTGTGCTCATCGCCGCCGCGATCTTCGACGCGCGGCTGAGTCGTCTGCCCACAGGGCTCTCGGTCGAGCGCGAGTTCGCCGGGCGCTTCCACATCGGGGCGGAGACGGAGGTGCGCGTTAATCTGACGAACGCCTCGACGCGCGACGTGCGCGTGCGCGTGAAGGACGAGTACCCGCCGGTGATGCGGCTCCTCAGCCCGCGCGAGGCGCAGATGACGGTCGAAGCGCAGACGAGCATGTCGCTCAACTACGGGCTCGTGCCGCCGCGGCGGGGGCGGTTCGAGTTCGGACGCATCGCCGTGCGCCACCTCTCGCGCTGGCGGCTCGCGTGGCGCACGACCGAATCGTGGCACGCCGAATCGGTCAAGGTCTATCCAAACATGCGGCGCGCGCGCGAGGCGGAGCTGAAGGCGCTCGGCGCGCGCTCGCTGGTCGCCGCGCACCGGCGCACATCGTGGCGCGGCGAGGGGCGCGACTTCGAATCTTTGCGCGATTACGTGCCGGGCGACGAGCTGCGCCACATCAGTTGGAGCGCTTCGGCGCGGCGCGGGAAGCTGACGACGCGGCAGTACCAGATCGAGCGCGACCAGACGATCCTCGTCGTGCTCGACGCCGGTCGCCTGATGACGGCGCGCATCGAGAACGAGACGAAATTCGACACGGCGATCCACGCGGCGCTCTCGCTGCTGAGCGCGGCGCAGCGCGGCGGTGACAACGCTGGCGTCGCTGTCTTCGGTCGGCGCGTGACGGCTTACGTGCCGCCGGCGCGCGGGCACGAGCAGATCGAGGCGGTGCTCGAAGCCCTGCACGCCGTCGAGCCCGAATTGATCGAGCCCTCTTACACGCGCGCCTTCGAGTACATCGCGGCGAACTGCAAGCGGCGCGCGCTCGTCGTCGTCCTGACGGACCTCGTTGACGAAGAGGGCTCGCGCGAGTTGCTCGCGTCGTTAAAACTTTTGCGCCCGCGTCACCTGCCGCTCGTCGCGACCATCGGCGACCGCGATCTGCGCGCGGCGGTCACCGATGCGCCGCAGGACTTGCGCGAGCTGTTCACGCAGTCGGTCGCGGAAGAGATCATGTTGCAGCGCGAGGCGGCGCTCCGTCTGGTCGAGCGTCAGGGCGGGCTCGCCCTCGACGTGACGGCGGCGACGCTCGCGCCGTCGCTCTTAGAAACTTACATCCGTGTCAAAGAGCGCGGGCTGTTGTGAAGATTAGAACGGAATTTCGAGAGTCATGATGAGGAGAGAAAATTTCCAGCCGCTAAAATTCGCGCGGGTTTTCACACGTCGCGCCGCCTTCCTGCTTATGCTCGCGGCGCTCGTCTGCGTATCGGCGTCGCATGCCGCGGCTCAGTCCGATCAGTTGCGCGTCGATTATATGGTCGAGGTGGCGAACACGAACGCGCACCTCTTCCACGTCACGGCGGACGTTAAGGGCGTGCGCGGCGAGCAGGTCGATCTCGCGCTGCCGACGTGGACGCCCGGCTGGTACACCGTCGAGAACTACGCGAAGAACATCCTGCGCATGAAGTTTACGGACGCAGAAGGCCACCCGCTGCCGCACCAGATGACGCGCAAGCAGACGTGGCGGATCACGACGAACGGCGCGCGCGAGGTACTCGTCGAGTTCGACTACTTCGCTAACGTCCTCGCGCTGAATCAGGCGAAGGTGACGAATGATTACGCCTTCTTCACCGGCACGGAGCTGTTCCTCGAAGCGGTCGGGCATCGCGCGTCGCCTTCGAGCGTGCGCTTCAAAGTCCCCACGGGCTGGCAGATCATGTCCGCGCTCAAGGCGACAGCCGAGCCGTTCGTCTTCTCCGCGCCGGACTACGACACGCTCGTGGACTCGCCGACCGAGATGGGGCACTTCGACGTGACGCGCTTCGAGGTCGAGGGCAAGCCGCACTACTTCATCTCGACTCCGGCGGGCGCTTACTCGCAAGCGAAGCGCGAACGACTCGCACAGATGCTCGCAAAGATCGTCGCAGCCGAGCGCGCCGTCTTCAACGATCTGCCCTACGAGAAGTACGTCTATTTCTACTTCTTCGCGCACGCCGAGTCGAACGCGAGCGGAGGCTTGGAGCACAACAACTCGCACGTCGTCGTCGGCATGAGATCGCGCGACCCGGAGCCGGAGGGGCTGACGAGCATCGCCGCGCACGAGTTCTTCCACCTCTGGAACGTCAAGCGGCTGCGCCCCGCAGAGATGTACCCTTACGACTACTCGCGCGAGCAGGAGACGCCCTCGCTCTGGGTCTCGGAGGGCTTCACGAACTACTACGGCGAAATCGCGCGCTACCGCGCCGGTCTCCTCCAGCGCGACGAACTGCTCCGCGCGGTCGCCGGCGCCGTCGCGGGCGTCGAGACGAACGAGGTGCGCGGCTACATCTCGCCGTCAGACGCCTCCGCCTCGACGTGGCTCTGCTATGACACGTCCTGTCCCTTCGAGATTTCTTACTACGCGCAGGGGCAGAACCTCGGCGCGTTGCTCGATCTCTCGATCCGGCATGACTCGAATGGGGCGCACGACCTCGACGAAGTGATGCGCACGCTCTACGACGAGCGCTACAAACACAACCGGGGCTTCACGGCGGACGACTTCGTCGCGACCGTCGGCAAACTCGCCGGGCGCGACTGCCGCGATTTCTTCCGCCGCTACGTGACGGGCACGGAGGTGCCGCCCTACGACGAGATTTTCGGCTATGCGGGATACCGGCTCGACAGGGCGACAAGCAAATTCCCCACGCTCGGCGTCAACTTCGCCGCGACTGATCAAGGATTGGTCGTCAACGACATCGCGCCGGACGGCGCAGGCGCGCGCGCCGGGCTGCTGGTGGGCGACGTGATCTTGAAGATTGACGACGCCCCTTTGCGCGCCACGCCCGGCGGCGGCGTCTCGCTCGCGGGCGTCCTGCAAGGCAAGATTGATCAGACCGTCAAGCTCGCCGTCAAACGCGCCGGCGCGGACAAGACGCTCGAAGCCAGAGTCGGCGCGCGCGAAGCGAGCGACTACAAGCTCGTCGAGGTTGAGAAGCCGACGCCGGAACAGTTGAAGATTCGTGAAGGTTGGTTGAAGAGGTAAAGCGGATCGGCGTTTCAGCCGCGCGTCTCCGCCTCACGACCGCCGAGCAAAAGATAACTGTAGAGCGCCACACCCGTGAGGGCGGCGGTGGCGAACTTGAACGTGGGGTTAATCGGCGCGGGCGAGATGAAGCCCTCGATGGTGCCGGCGACGACGAGCAGGGGGACGCAGCCGATGATCAGGTGGATGGCGTCGCGCCCGCGCAAGCGTAGCGCGTCGAAGCGCGAGAGATCGCCCGGCGCGAGGATCGCCGCCCCGATCAAGAGCCCCGCGCCGCCAGCGATGAAGATGCACGTCAGCTCGATCACGCCGTGCCCGACCATGAAGGTGACGAGTTCCCCGCCGAACCCGGCGCGGTAGGTGAGCGCGAGCACCGCGCCGATGCTCAGACCGTTGAAAGCCATCACTAAGAGCGTGCCCACGCCGAGCATCGCGCCGAGCGCGAAGGCGTTGAACATGACCTGAATGTTGTTCGTCATGATCGACGCGCCCGCCACCTGACTCGCCTTGTTCGCTTCCAGCCACCAGCGCCGCTGCGCGTCCGTGTTCTCCGCGCGCCACTCGGCGGGGATGCCGCACAACTCCGAAAACTCCGCGTCGCGCCACGTCCCGCAGAAGCCCGCGACGCCGAAGACGAGGCAGAACGCGAACGCCACGGCGGTGTAACGCCAGGTGCGGCGGAACGTGCGCGGGAAGTCGCGCAGGAAAAACTTGCGCAGGCGCTTGCCGCCCTCCATCGCCTCCGTGCGGTAGATGCGCCCGTGCGCGCGGATGACGAGGCTGTTGAGGTAGTTGACTAGGCGCGGATCGCGCGACTCGGCGCGCGCGATGGCGAGATCGGAAGAGGTGCGACGGTAGATGCGCCCCAACTCGCGCACCTCCTCGCGGTGCAG
>JBJMGS010000272.1:0-3847 GCA_045807785.1 Pyrinomonadaceae bacterium | reverse complement strand
GATCACACGGCTACTGCTCGCATGGGGGGACGGCGACGAGTCGGCGCTCGCGGCGCTGACCCCTCTGGTCTACAGAGAGCTGCGCCGCCGCGCGCACCGCTACATGGGCGGCGAGCGCGCCGGCCACACCCTTCAGACCACGGCGCTCGTGAACGAGGCTTATCTGCGGCTCGTCGATTCGCAGAACGTGCGCTGGCAGAACCGCGCGCACTTTTTCGCCGTCTCCGCACAACTGATGCGCCGCATCCTGGTGGACTTCGCGCGCTCGCGCGGCTACCAGAAGCGCGGCGGCGGGGCGCGACACGTCGAGTTGGACGAGGCGGCCTTCGTGGCCGCAGACAGGGGCGCGGAGATGGTCGCGCTCGACGAGTCGCTCAAGGCGCTCACCGAACTCGACGCGCGGCAGGCTCGGGTCGTTGAGCTGCGCTACTTCGGGGGCCTCGCCGACGCGGAGATTGCAGAGGTGCTGAAGGTCTCAGTCGCCACGGTCAGGCGCGACTGGACGCTCGCCCGTGCGTGGCTCAACCGCGAGCTTTCAAAACAGTGACGAGTGACAGGTGACGTGTAACGAGTGGAAAGCTCGTCACTGCTCGTCACTCGTCACTGCTCGTCATTTGTCACTTGTCACCTGTCACTCGCCACTCTTTCGTATGACGCCAGAGCGGTACCGCAAAATCGGAGAGCTCTTCCACGCCGCGCTGGAGTTGGGGGCGGACGAGCGCGACTCATTCCTCGGGCGCGAGTGCGCGAACGATGCGGAGTTGCGCCGCGAAGTGGAGTCGCTTCTAAGCTCGCACGAGGAGGGCGTGGGCGTCATCGACGAGCCGGCGCTGGATGTCGCCGCCGAGTTGCTCGCCGGAGACGAGAACGGGCGGGTCATCGGTCAGACGCTCGCGGGCCGTTATCGCGTGCTGTCGCTCTTGGGCGCGGGTGGGATGGGGCGTGTCTATCTGGCAGAGGACGCGGAACTCGGCCGGCGCGTCGCCCTCAAGCTGCTGCCCGAACACCTCACGCACGACGCGGAGCAGGTGCGGCGCTTCCGGCAGGAGGCGCGCGCGGCCTCCGCCTTGAATCACCCGAACATCCTCACCGTCTATGGCGTCGAGCAGGAGAACGGCACGAGCGTCATCGCTTCCGAGTACATCGAGGGCGAGACCCTGCGCGAGCGCCTATCGCGCGGGGCCCTTGCGCCCGCCGAGGCGCTCGACATCGCTGTTCAGATCGTGTCGGCGCTCCGGGCGGCGCACGAGGCCGGCATCGTCCACCGCGACGTGAAGCCGGAGAACGTCATGCTCCGCCCCGACGGCTACGTCAAAGTCCTCGACTTCGGCATCGCCAAGCTCGCGCCGCGGCAGACGAACAGGGCCGAAGCGGACGGGCAGAACGGCTCGGAGATCAGGACGATGCCGGGGCTCATCATGGGCACCGGCCGTTACATGTCGCCGGAG
The DNA here is from genome assembly GCA_045807785.1 of Pyrinomonadaceae bacterium. GTDB lineage: Bacteria > Acidobacteriota > Blastocatellia > Pyrinomonadales > Pyrinomonadaceae > JAIVGV01. The sequence continues at coordinate 2,399 of JBJMGS010000272.1, read as the reverse complement.
CAGGCGCGCGGGCAGGAGGTGGACGCGCGCACCGACGTGTGGTCTCTGGGTTGTGTCCTCTACGAGATGCTTGCGGGCGGCGCGCCCTTCACGGGCGAGACGGCGAGCGACGTGATCGCGGCTGTCCTGAAGACCGAGCCTGCGCCGCTCCCGCAGGTCGCGACGGGGACGCCTGGCGAGTTACAGCGCATCGTCGGGCGGTGTCTGGAGAAAGACCGCGACGGACGCTACCCGACGACCGAAGCACTGCTCGACGATCTGCGGCGGTTGCAGAAGCGCCTCGAAGCGGGAGGGGACGGAGAGGACGAGCCCGCGCGCCTCAGACTTGCCGCGCGCTTTGCCCTTCCCATCGCGCTCACTCTCGTCCTCAGCTCCATCGGGCTCGGGCTCTATTTTTACAAGGCGAGAAGCGCGCCTCCTGTCGGCGACAAAAAATCAATCGCCGTGTTGCCGTTAAAACCAATCAGTGCGGCCAACCGAGACGAGATATACGAGGTCGGCATCGCCGACTCGCTGATCAACCGGCTGAGTTCCACGGGAGGGTTGGTGGTGCGGCCGCTGAGCGCGACGCGCAAGTATGCCGATGTCGAGCAGGACCCGCTGGCCGCCGGGAGGGAGCAGCAGGCGGACTACGTGCTCGCCTCGAACTATCAACTGGCCGGCGGGAAGATCCGCATCACGGCGCAGCTCCTCGAAGTCGCCAGCGGACGGGTCGAAGAAAGTTATAAAAGCGATAAGGACACCCGCGACGTGTTCGCGGTGCAGGACGCGGTCGCCGAAGAGATCGGAAAACTTTTGCTGGCGCGGTTCTCGACCGCCGCGAGCCGCCCCCTCCTCAGGCGGGGGACGACGAACGAAGAGGCATACCGGCTTTATTTGCAAGGGGTGTATTTTAACGACAAACGATTCCCGGAGGACGGTTTGAAAGCAGTCGAATTTTTTGAGCAGGCCGTCCGGCTTGACCCGAACTACGCGCGGGCGTGGGCAGGGGTCGCATTTTCTCACCGCTCGTTGTCTGACATCGGAGCAGATGTAGATATCCACGAACAGCATCGAATCTCGATGGAAGCAGTTAAAAAAGCACTCGAACTCGACCCGAATCTTTCCGAAGCATATAACGCGCTCTGCATGAACAAATTGAATTACGAATATGATGTCAGCGGTGCGGAAACGGCGTGCAGGCGCGCCATCGAGCTAGACCCGAATTCTCCGCTCGCGCACAATACATATGCGCGTCTTCTGTTTTCTTCTCAGAGCAGGCGTTTCGACGAAGCGATTGCCGAAATCAAGACCGCTATCGATCTCGACCCGACATCCATTTATCATCAAATCGTCTATATGGTCGCTTTGACATTTGCCCGACGCTACGATGAGGCTGCCCAACAATTGGAGAGACTGGCGCAACGAAATCCGCAACGCGCCGTCGGCTATTATTGGATTGCCGGCGGCGTCGCCTTTCAGGGCAAACAGTCGGAAGATTTTGAACGACTGATGAGATTCCAAAAGTTGTCGAAAGTGGACGAGGGAACCGTCAGGATTTTTGAAACCGCCTATCAGACCGCCGGTTGGCAGGGAGTTTTACGCGAGCAAGCCAAATGGAGTTATCAATTCAATCGAAGCATGTATTTCACCGCCTGTATTTATGCCCAGGCAGGAGACAAGGATAAGGCACTTGAATACCTGGAGAAGACATATCAGCGCCGCGAACACTGGATGGCTTATCTTCAAGTCGACCCGCGTTTCGATTCGCTGCGCGACGACCCACGTTTCCGCGACCTCGTGCGCCGCGTCGGGCTGCCGCAGTAACCACCATTTACCACTCGGAACAGTCGTCCCCGCTCGCACACCGAGTTAACTGAGGAGCACCTTGACGAAGGCGAGCACGACGCTCAGGACGAAGCTCAGAAGGAAGAGGGCGACGATGAGCGGCACCTTCCAGCGCATGTCGCTCTTGAAGACCACCCCGCAACTCATGCAGGCTGGCTCCGCGGACGGCGTCACCCGCCCGCACTTCGGGCAGGGGCGGCGCGGGGCGTTCGCGTCCCGCCCGCATCGCGCGCACAGCCACGTGCCGGCCGCGAGCGGCGCGCCGCAATACGGGCATGGCGGCGCACCGCTTTTCATGGTCGTTTCCTGTGGGCGTGACATCGTGTGCCTCAGGCCGCCGCGGGCTGCCCGGTCAGCGCCGCCGCGATCGCCATCGCGCTCTCGCGGTTGCCGGGCATCCCCATCCGGTGGAACTTGGCGACGAAAGGCTTGGCCGCATCCTCGACCTTGATGTGTGTGAAGACCGGGCCGGTCGAGGATGTGACCGGCGGGCGTTGGCCGTTGAGGCGGTAGTCTAAAACCTCCTGCACCGCGACGTTCTTGCCCTTGAAGCGCAACACGATGAAGCGGCG
>JBJMGS010000271.1:0-3697 GCA_045807785.1 Pyrinomonadaceae bacterium | reverse complement strand
CAGGAGGAACTGGACGAAGACCTGCGACGCGCCCTCGACCGAGGTCGAGCGCAGCTCGTCGATGCCGCTGATGGTGTTGACGGCGGACTCGACCTTGTCCGTGATCTCGGTCTCGATCTCGCGCGGGCTCGCGCCCGGATTGATGACCGTCACGGTGATCGTCGGGAAGTCGATCTTCGGGAAGAGATCGACGCCGAGCGAGGCGAACGAGAAGAGACCGACCACCGTCAGCGACAAGATGATCATCGTCGCGAAGACGGGGCGGCGGACACAGATTTCGGCGAGCTTTTGCATGAGTCTTAGTTAGCGATTAGCTGTTAGCTATTAGCCAAACCGCTCATCGCGTTCCGACGCTCAACTGTTTCCACACTCAAGTGTCTGGCTGAAAGCTAACAGCTAACAGCTAACGGCTTCACTGCTGCACCGTCGCGCCGTCCTTCAACTGTTCGACGTTGCTGGTGGCGACGAGTTCGCCCTCGCGGACGCCGCTCTTGATCTCGACGAGGTCGCCCTCGGTCTGTCCGAGCTGGACGAGGCGGTCTTCGGCGTGACCGTTGACGAGGACGAAGACGTGGTTCGTCGTCTCCTGCGTGCGGACGGCGCGCGCGGGGACGAGCACGGCTGGCTCCGGCTGCGGCAGTTGCACGCGCACGGTGGCGAACTCGCCGGGCTTGAGGAGCGACTCGTTGTTCTCGACCTCCGCCTCGACGGTGAGCGTGCGCGACGCCGCCGTCACGTTCGGCGAGATGCGCGCGACGCGACCGTTGAAGGCGCGATCCGCGTGGACGCTCGTCGTGACGGCGACCGTCTGGCCGGGGCGGATGAGCGTGATGTACTGTTCGGGGATGTCGATGCGTAAGCGCAACGGGTTCGTCCGCACGATGGTTGCGATCTTCGAGGCGGTCGTGACGTACTCGCCGACGTCCGCCGGGCGCTCCGCGACGTAGCCGCTGATCGGCGCATAGACGGTCGTGTCGGCGATGGACTTGCTCGCCTGCGCGACCTGCGCCTCCGCCGCACGAGCCGCCGCGCGCGCCGTCGCGATGGCGGCGTAGTTCTGCCGCGCCGCGGCGAGGGCCGCCTCGTACTGCTGCTGGAGCTGGTCGCGCTGCGCCCTCTGCTGATCGTACTGCGCGCGCGAGACGTCGCCCGACTCGATCAGCTTGTCGAAGCGGCGCAACTGCTTTTCGGCGAGGTCGAGCGCGGCCTTCGCCGAGCCGACTTCGGCGACGCGCGTCGGGTCGAACTGCTGGCCGGGGCGCAGGCCGATCTTCTCTTCCGCCTGCCTGACGGCGGCCTGCGCCTGCTGCGCCTGCGCCTGAAGCTGTTCGAGCCGGAGCTTGGCGTCCGCCGGGTCGAGCCGGACGAGCACCGCGCCCTTCTGCACGTAGGTACCCAGATCGACGCCGACCGACGTGACGCGACCCGACACGTTCGGCGCGACGTCCGTCTGCTCGTCGGCAGCGAGCGAGCCCGTCGCCTCGATGAAGCGCGGGAGCTGGCGCACGATGGCCGCGGCGGAGGTGACGACGACCACTTCGGGCGTCGCGTTCGCGCCCGCGGCGTTGGCGTTCGCGTTCGCCTGCGCGCGCGAGCGACCGCACGAGACGGAGAGCGCCGCGAGGGCGAGCAGGCTCGCGAAAGTTAAACAGAGTTTGAGTCGGCTGCGTGAGATCATGATCGCTTCGGTTCGGTCTTAACTGATCGGTGTACGTGATTAACTTCAAACGGTCGCCGCGCCGCCAAAGTTCGCGGCGCGCACAGTCACGTGCGCTTCTTCTTCAGGGCGCGTCTGGGCGCGGTGCGTTTCGCCTTCGCGGCGCGCGTCGGCGTGACGGCGACGCCGCCGAGCAGGATGCGCGTGAACTCGTCAGCCGCGCGGTCGTTCGAGACGTCGAGCAGGCTGCGCCGCGTGTCCCAGAGCGTGTTGTTGAGCGAGTGGTGGATGACCGCGCCGACGAAGGCGCGCACGACGATGGCCGAATCGATGTCGCGCATCGCGCCGTCGCGCTGCCGCTCGCGGACGTAGCCGCCTAAGAATTCGTAGAGGCCGCGCACGTTGCGCTCCCAGAACATCTGCGCCAGTTCGTGCCCTTCGAGGGCGGAGTGGGTCAGGAGCCGCAAAAATTCCGTGTCGCTCTCGTGGTGGCGCATCAGCTCACGCGCGAGCCCGGAGAAGACGGCGAAGTCGTCCTTGCGGCGGATGGCGTCGGCGACGGTCGCGCACATGTCCCCGACGTCGCCGGCGCACGCCTTGTGATCGAGGATGGCGCTGTAGAGTTCTTCCTTGTTGGCGAAGTGGCGGAAGACCATCGCCTCGGAGACGCCCGCTTCGTGCGCGATCTCTCTGGTCGTCGTCCCGCGAAAGCCCCTCTGCGAAAAGAGGCTCATCGCGACGCGCAGGATTTGCTGCCGCCGCTCCCCGCCCGCCATGCGCCCGCCCGCCGCGTCGTGTCTCGTCGTCTCCAGTGCCCTCGTCATTCGCCTCCGTCTGCCGCCGCCGTCTTTCGCTGTCCCGCCGTGAATAAGTAAGTACTTACTTACCAGAGTACGTGGCGACTGTCAAACGGGTTCCGTCCTATTCCGTGCTGTACTGTTCCCGACCTTGCGCTATAATCGCCGCGTACATTTTCACAACAAAACTCGCGGGTCGCGCCCTCGCACGCGCGCCAGACTTTGGCGGCGCGCACGCAGGTTTACGCAGGTGCCGGGCACAGACGGGCGTCGGCACGTCGTTTGCTCGCTTGTCAGGGGAAATGCGAATCATACGGGAGCGGGACTCGCACGCTTTCGCAATCGTTAGGCGGGTGGAAATCAACTGTAAGGAGAAAAATCGAGATGTCACAGAACTTCAATAACACGAACAACCCTTCGACCGGCGGCGCGGGCACTGGCGCGACCGACGCGGGCACGACGCGCGACACGAGCGCGAGCACGGGCACCTCTTTCGGCGCGGGTTCGACCGGCTCCGGCGCGGGCAGCCTCTCGACCACGGGCGCAGGCGGCGGCTCGGCGGCGGGCGCGGCTCCGGCGCGCGAAGGCATCGCGGGCATGGCGCAGGAGTATGGGCAGAAGCTGACCGACGCGGCGTCGCAGGCCAAGGACTACATGAGCGACAAGCTGACGCCCGCGGTCGATAAGCTCAACGAGCTGCGGCAGAAGGACTACGGGCAGATCGCGGACGACGCCAAGGAGTACGCCAAGCAGAACCCTGGTCAGGCGATCCTGATCTCGGCGGCTGCCGGCTTCCTGCTCGGGCTGCTGCTCCGCAATTCACGAAAATAAATAAAGCGCGTGAACCGTAAATCGTAAATCGTGAATAGACTAACCGGGCGAACGCGGTCACGATTCACGATTTGCGATTTACGGTTCACGTCTTTTGGAGGTACCAGCGATGGCAGAGTTAGAGAGACGCGCGACCGCAGCCGCGCCCGCGCGCATGCCGGAGGGCACGGAGATTGATCAACTGCCGACGATGTTCGGCAAGCTCGGCGACGACGTGATGCAGTTGCTCGACGCCAAGCTCGGCTTGTTGAAGATCGAGTTGAAGGAGGAGGCGGGCGTTTACACGCGCACGGGGGCGATGATCGCCGTCGGCGGCGTCCTCGCCGCCATCGGCTTCACGCTCGCAAACGTCGCGGTCGCCTTCTTCGTCTCGCGGCTCTTCATCGGGTCGTTCACGGAGCCGGTCGCCTAT
>JBJMGS010000270.1:0-19181 GCA_045807785.1 Pyrinomonadaceae bacterium | reverse complement strand
TTTGAGCAGTTCGATCTTGTCGCGCATGGCGGCGTTCAGCGTCTCTTCCGAAACCTCGTCGTGCGGTCGCTCGTCGAGTTCGTTCAACATCTCGTTAACCGTCTGATCGATGACGCTCATGTTCTGATCGAAGGTCTGCCGCATGTGCGTGTCCCAGCGCGTGCGCCGCTGTTCAACGCGCTGCTTGAGGTATTCGATCATCAGCGCCTCGTCCGAGTTCTGCACATGGTGGCGTGCGACGCGCACCGGCTGTTGCTGCTCTGCCTGATGCGTGAGCAGGGCGCGCATCCCGAAGGCCGTGACGAGCGCGACCGAGACGGCGACCCCGGCGGCGACCGAGGCGAGTTGCGGCAACGACATCGCCCAGCGCCTCGCGCCGAGCCGCGCCCAGAAGCCCTCGCCCGCCGCAGCGGCGGCGGCGCGCGAACGCGCGCGCGCGTCAGCCTCGATCGTGCCCCGGATGCGCAGCCACATGGCGCGCTCGTCGGGCGGCGCGACCAGTTGCTCGCGGCTCTCGCGCGCCGTCGCCATGATCGCCGACAGCTCGTCGCGCACCTCGGCGCACGACAGGCACTCTTCGAGGTGCCGCCCCAGCCGCGCGCCCGCCTCGCCCGGCAGGGTGCCGTCGAGGAAGTCGCTCAGCAGTTCATGACACTTCTCGCAGTTCATCTTCTTCACCTCACAGCAGTCAACTCGGGGGAGACTGTGTGCCAAACTCGTTCGCCGCAAGCGGGCGACGCACTTGGAAGCTCAGGCGGGGGGATTTTGTTGCCTGAGAAGTAGACGTAATTTCATGCGCGCCTTGTGCAGTTGCGACTTGGAGGTTCCGACCGAGCAGCCGAGCAGCCGCGCGATCTCCTCGTGCTCGTGCCCCTCGACGTCGTGCAGGACGAAGACGGTGCGGTAGCCGGGCGGCAGTTGCGCGACCGCCGCGTCGAGAGCGATGCGATCCACGACGGGCATCCGCGCCGGGTCTGCGGTGCCGACGACGATCTGCACCGGCGTGTCGCCGTCGTCAGTCGTCTGCTCGAACTTCACGCCGCGCTTGCGGAAGTGCATCAGCACTTGATTGACGGTGAGCCGGTGCAGCCAGGTGGTGAACGCCGACTCGCCGCGGAAACTTCCGATCTTGCGGTAGAGCTGGATGAAGACTTCCTGCGCGAGGTCTTCCGCCTCCGAGGTGTTGCCCGTCATGCGCAGGCAGAGCGAGAAGACGCGGCGGTTGTGGCGCGCGTACAACTCCTCGAAGGCGGGCACGTCGCCGCCCGAAGCCCGCTGCGCCAGGGCGTAGTCGGGAGCGGAGCCCACGTACTCCTGCTCGGTTTCGGCTGTGGTCACTTGTCCGAATTTAATCGGAGGGCAGACAGTTATCGCGGTCATCTAGTCTCCAGCGCCCGACACCGCGCGCGTCCATGTTTGAGTTTTCGGCTTGACGCCCGACCGGGGAGTTGAGGACGCCACTTCTCCCAGTCCGGCGCGGCTTGGAGTGCGAGCCCCAATTCCCCGCGTCCTGTGATGCGCGCGTTTCGGCGCGTCGTTGCCCTGCCCGCCCGATTTTTCTCGCATTTTCGCGCGAAATCTCTTCAACACTCAAGCTCCGGCGGCGCCACTTCACCGCGCGCCGCCGTCAGCAGAACCGAGTCGGACGGGCGCTAACCCGACACGGTGAAATGTATTCGCCGAAACGTCTTACCCTAGTAAGCAGGTCGTCCGCCCCGGTACGGCGATTTCCGTCGCCGACTTCAGGTGCCAAGAAACTTGCGCCCATCAATTCCTCTACCGCAGCGCATTAACTTTGACAGGAGATTCCCCGACATGGACACGAAGCAGAAGGTTAAGTTGTTAATGTTCCTCCTCGCCCTCGCCCTCCTCGCCCTGCCAGTCCTCTCGCAGTCGATTGATCGCACGCAGAACCCGAGCATCTCCAACGCCGGCATCGCCAAATCTCTCGCCGACGAGGTCGGCGCGGGCATCGGCGACGTGATGACCCCCGGCTCGTCCGCCTTCATCATCGCGCGCGACCCGTTCCGCTCGATCCGGCGCGGGCGCCAGCTCTTCCAGCGCAAGTTCCTGCGCACGCAGGGCGTCGGACCGCTCTCGGGTGACGGCGTCGGCGACATTAACACGGTGCTCGCGCTCGGCGCGGGACTCTCCGACAGTTGCGCCTCGTGCCACGCCCGCCCGCGCGGCGCCGCGGGTTTCGGCGGCGACGTGGTGACGCGCCCCGACAGCCGCGACGTGCCGCACCTCTTCGGGCTCGGTCTCAAGGAGATGCTCGCCGACGAGATCACCGGGGACTTGCGCGCCGCACGCGCCCAAGCTGTCGCACAGGCGCAAAGCTCGCACGCCAACGTGACGAAGGCGCTCGCGAGCAAGGGCGTCAGTTACGGCTCGCTGACGGCGCATACCGACGGTTCGGTTGACACGTTGCAGGTCAAGGGAGTCGATCCGGACTTGCGCGTGCGCCCCTTCTTCGCGCACGGCGGCACGATCTCGATCCGCGAGTTCCTCGTCGGCGCGTTCAACGCCGAGATGGGCTTGCAGGCGGTCGATCCGCAGCTCAAGGCGGCGCACGACGGCGGCGTCTTCGTCACCCCTTCGGGGATGGTGCTCGACGGCTCGAAGGATCAGATCGAAGCGCCGCCGACCGACGATCCGGCGGTAGACCCGGACGGCGACGGCATCTCCAACGAGCTGCCGACGAGCCTCATCGACCACGAAGAGTTCTACCTGCTCAACTACTTCAAGCCCGCGACCTACGAGCAGACGAACGTCACCAAGCACGGCTTGAAGGAGTTCCAGCAGATCGGCTGCACGCAGTGCCACGTCCAGAGCCTGACGATCAACCGCGACCGCCGCGTCGCAGATGTCGAGACCGTGTACGACCCGGCGCGCGGCATCTTCAACAACCTCTTCGCCACCGCCGTCCCGCTCTTCAACGAGACGGATGATCACTCCGGCCACTGGAAGTTGATGAAGCCGAAGCTCGGCTCGTTCGTCGTCAACAACATCTTCACCGACTTCAAGCGTCACGACATCGGCGCGAACTTCTACGAGCGCAACTACGACGGGACGATCCGCAAGGAGTTCATGACGACGGCGCTGTGGGGCGTCGGCTCGACCGCGCCCTACGGTCACGACGGGCGCAGCATCAACCTCGCCGAAGTCATCCTGCGCCACGGCGGCGAGGCTCAGGCGGCGCGCGACGCTTACGCGCATCTGTCGCCGGAGAACCAGACCGACCTGCTCGCCTTCCTCAACTCGCTCGTCATCTTCCCGCCCGACGACACGGCTTCGACGCTCGACGGCGGCGACCGCGCGACGCCAAACTTCCCGCAGTTCGGTCACGGCAGCATCAAGCTCACGGCGCTCTTCCGCAACCCCGGCGACCCGGAGTAGGAAAAGGTCGGACGCCCGGACAGTGAGAAGCCCGCGAGCTTGGTTCAGGCTCGCGGGCTTCCCGTTTTATTCGTCATCCTCTGAGGCGCGCGACTTTCCGCCGTGCCCGTGTCCTACCAGATGATGCAGCGATCCTGCTGCGGGCGCACCATCGGGTCGCCAGCCTTGCAGCCGTAGGCGGCGGCGAACTCCGACATGTTCGAGAGGGGCCCGTTGACGCGGAAGCGACCGAGCGGGTGCTCGTTCGACTGCGCGATCAGTCGCTCGTACTCGGGGCGCGACTTCTCCGCCCAGACCTGCGCCCAGCCGAGGAAGAAGCGCTGCTCCGGCGTGAAGCCGTCCAGGCTCGCCGGCTTCGGCTTGCCAGCCATCGACTTCTGGAAGGCGTAGTAGGCGACGGTCAGACCGCCGAGGTCGGCGATTGACTCGCCGGAAACGAGCTTGCCCGTCTCGTGCAAGCCGGGCGCGACCTCGAAGGCGTCGAACTGCCGGACGATGCAGTCCGAGCGCGACTCGAAGTTCTTGAGATCGGCGGGCACCCACCAGTCCTTCAAATTTCCGGCGAGGTCGAACTTCGCGCCCTGATCATCGAAGCCGTGCGTGATCTCGTGTCCGATGACGGCGCCGATGCCGCCGTAGTTGATCGCGTCGTCGGCGTCGGGGTTGAAGAAAGGCGGCTGCAAAATCCCGGCGGGGAAAACGATTTCGTTGCGCTGCGAGTTGTTGTAGGCGTTCACCGTCGGCGGCGTCATGCCCCACTCGGTCTGATCGACGGGCTTGCCGATCTTGTTATAGTCGCGCCGCTGCGCGAACTCGCTCGCGCGGATCAGGTTCGCCGCGTAAGAATCGCGCGACAGTTTGAGCGAGGAGTAGTCGATCCACTTGTCGGGGTAGCCGATCTTCTGCTTGAAGGCGGCGAGCTTGGCGATGGCTTGCTGGCGCGTCGCGTCGCTCATCCAGTCAACCTTGGTGATGCGCTCGTGGAAGGCGTCGATCAGGTTGTTGACCATCGTCTGCATCCGCCGCTTCGCCTCGGGCGTGAAGGCGCGCGCGACGTACACCTGACCCAAAGCCTCGCCGAGGTTGGAGTCAGCCGAAGAGACGCAGCGCCGCCAGCGCGGGAGTTGTTCCTGCGAGCCCTGAAGCGTCTTGCCGTTGAAGTTGAAGTCCTCCGTCTCGAACTTCGACGAGAGGGCGGAGGCGGCGGCGTTGACGACGTTCCAGCGCAGCAGGGTCTTCCAGTCGGCGAGCGGCACGTCCACGAGCATCTTGTCCGCCGCCGCGAAAAACTCCGGGTGCGCCATGTTGATGCGCGTCTCGCGCGGGAGCCCGACGGCGGCGAAGTAGTCGCCCCAGGAGAAGTGCGGCGTGAGGTGATCGAGGTCTGCGGTCGAGAGCATGTGGTACTGCGTCGTCGGGTCGCGCAGCTCGACGGGGCCCCGCGAGTTCTGCGCGAGCCGCGTCTCGATGGCCATGACGGCCTGCGCGTTCTTCGCCGCCTGTTCGGGCGAGTCGCCGAGGAGTTGGAACATGTTCGCGACGTGCTGCACGAACGCCGCGCGCAGCTTGACGGAATCATCGTCGGTCTTCGTGTAGTAGTCCTTGTTCGGCAAAGAGAGCCCGCCCTGTCCGGCGTTGCCGATGTTGAGCGCGCTGTTCTTCAGATCGGGACCCGAGCCGAAGCCGAAGAGCGCGGGAAGCTGTTGGCGGTGCAGGTAGGCGATTTCGGCTTCGAGGTCTTTCAGATTCTTGATTTTGTCGATGCGCGCCAGGTAAGGCGCGAGCGGCTTCGCGCCCTCGGCCTCGCGCTTCGTCTCGTCCATGCAGGTGGCGTAGAAGTCGCCGACCTTCTGCTCGTTCGAGCCCGCCTGCGCCTTCGTGTTCTTCGCCGACTCTTCGAGGATGTCGTGCAGGGTCTTGCGGTTATTCTCGGCGAGAATGTTGAAGCTCCCCCAGGAGGGGTAAGCCGCCGGGATTTCGGTCGCCTTCATCCAGTGCCCGTTGGCGAACTGGTAGAAGTCCGTGCAGGCGCTGGCGGTCTCGTCCATGCGCGACTTGTCGAACCCGCCCTTCTGCGCGAGCGCCGACGCGACGAGCACACACGCGAGCACCCCAGCGCCCGCGACTCGGAAGTTAAGAGAACGCATGCTGATCACTCCTTCACGTCTATGTCCAAGCCTGAAATTTTGGGTTGTAGCCGAAGCCGATCACCGCCCTGCTCTGGGGCGACGCGGGAGAATCCAGCGATGGGATGGCTCACCTTCAAGAATACGGTCGCGCGCGCGGACTGACAAGCCGGGCGCGCCGCCCGCCGGCGCGTTCACGTTGTTGTTAATGTCGGACTGGACAGTCGGTGACGAACCGGGAGAAAAGCAGAGCGGGGCGACCGAGCGTCGCCCGTTCAAATCGGTGGGTCAGGTGCGGATAGAGGCTATTGAAATCTGTCGGCGCGCGCGCGGGACGGGTGCGAAAGTTCGCCGACACGAGCGGCGTAAAATTAAGGCCGGCCGAAGCCGTCGAAGATGCCCTCGTGCGGCTAAGCGGGCGTGGTGCCGTTAAGCTGGCAGAAGTCCCTCAGGTAAGGGTAGGAGCGAAACTTGATGAGCGTGTGCGTGGGCGTGGCGCTCAGTCGCGCCCCGTCCTTATGCTCGGCGCAGTGCGGCACCTCGACCGAAATCTTCGTGCTGGTCGTGACGCCGACGGTCGGCGCCGTCAGCACGGAAGACGCATTCTGCGTCGTGTAGTGGATTTTCTCGCGGTGCGTCTCGGGCGCGCCGCACACGCAGCACCCCGCGGGGAAGTTGAACTGGTCTGGCAGTGGCGAGCCGAAAATCTGATCGTCGGCGATTCGGTTTTCGTCCGTCAGCCACAGCGCGCCGCCCTGGCCTTCCGCGTAGCGATGACAACTGCCGCACAGCACGCCGTCATTTTTCTTGGTGCCCAGTCCGCCGAGCGCCGCGCCGCAGCCGGGGCATGCGCCCGCGCCCGCGCCGCCGAGAGACATGTAGAGCAGCATGAGCCCGACGATCGCCGGAATCAGCGCGATGCCGAACGTGACCGGACCTTCGACAATCGTCATGAAGAGCGCGACGGAGAGCGCGAGCGCGACGAGACCGCCGATCAGGTAGCCGACGGTCGCGCCCCACGAGCGCGTGATCCTGGTCGTCCTTTTTTCCATTGCTGACCTCCGACGGTTGGGGTGAAAACATGGGCGCGCGCCGCCCTCATTCTTTGGCGCGACAACTGATCGATGCGGCGCGGTCTCGCGGGTGACCTATTTTTTCGTTAGATAGGCAGTCTCTCCGCCAACCACCATCTTCATCCGGGTGTCACTTTCGAGCGTCGCGGCGGCGGCACCACCCCCTTCCGTCATCGTGATCGTCGCCTTATCGCTCCCGGAAGTGGTGTAGGTTCCCACCTGCTTGTTACTGCTCAACTCGATGATCTTCCCGTCCTCCGTGAACTGCGTCCCCTTATCATTCTTCTCGCCTTCTTCGGTCCACGTCCCGACAAAGCGCTTCGCAGCAGTTGAAGGTGTACTAGAAGCAGTTGAGGGCGCGCCCGGCGCCGGGCCACCGTTCTTCCCCGGCGCGGAATTAACATTGGCATTCGCTGAAGAGTCAGTCTTGTTGCAGGCCGTCGCCGTCAGTGACAGCGCCGCCGACGCGAGGAGGAGCAGCGTTATCTTTCGGGTCTTCATTTTTCCATCTCCCGTCTTTCCGCGGATTCTTGGGACTCGGCTCGACTTATTGTGGGCAGCCGTAGATTTCTTCGCTCACGCTCGAACGATAGACTTCGGCGTTGTACCTGCCGCCGCCCGCGTAGTCCTGCTTGACGCGCGCCGAGACGACGCGGCAGTAAGGGTGATCGTCGTTCGGGTCGCGCAGGTAAACGCGCACGGTTTTGTAGCGGTAGCTCGGCAGTACGTCGTTGTTGCCTTTCTCGATGTCCCAACCGGCGGTGTCGGTTCCGATGCGGAAAATCTTGAGCGTCGCAGGATTTTTCAGAGCGCCCATCAAGAGTCTTTCGCCGACGGGATCGCGGAATTGGAAACTTGCCGCCGAAGGTTTATATCCCGGAAGTTTCCGGGCGGCAATGACCGCCAGCTTGTGCCACTCCGCGTCGAACTCGGCGCGCGACTCAGGGTTTTTCAGCCACTGTGTCGCCCACTCCGCGCGCGCCCGCGGCGACACGGCGCGCAGCAACGCCTCGCTCGAAGCGCCCGCGCTGACGAGGTAGAGATATTCACCGGGGGCGTATCTTTCGGCTTCGCCCTGCGCCTTCTTGATGTCGTCGAGGAAAACGGGGAGACGGAAATCCGGCTTCGCGTCTTCCGCGCCGACCACGCAACTCAGATACTCGGCGCGCTGCGAGACGATCTCCGCGACGATGGCCGGGTTCGATAGGTATTCGAGAAAAGTGTTCGGCGCGGCGCCGCCGAGTCTGCTCTTCAACAGACCGTCGAGTTCCGCCAACTTCGGCTGCTCGGCTTCGAGCGTCCGCCTTGCATTCGGCCCGTCGTCGAAATGGCGCGCGCCGAAGGCGTTGTAGCCTTCGACCGTCACTTTGTCTGAATCCAGGTTGTGCTTCTTGCCGTAACACGGCAGGTACGGCGCAACGTAATGTTTGTAGTCGAACATGATTTCCGTGAACGCGCGGTTGTCGAAATACGGATAGACGGAGTTGGCGCTGTACCACTGACCGTCGTTCGGCGAGCTGAGTTTGGCGACCTTGTACGCCGCGCCGGATTTGGCGACGACTCTGACCATCTCAACGTCCCTGAAACGATCGACGGCGACCGCCTGATCGCCCACGCTCAGGTTGGCGTTGTAGTCGATCGGCGCGTTGGGGTTGGTCTGCGCGTCTTCCTGCGCGCCGGCGTTCCCGCCGCCCGGCGTTCCGGCGTCCGGCTGACTCGCACCCGGCTTGTTCGGGCGGTTCGGTTTCGGGATGGTGACGCCGCCGATCCTGACTTGAGCCGAAATTTGTTGCGGCGCGCAGAGCGGCACGGCGACGAGTAGACAACAATTGATGATCGTTTGTTTCGTCAGCTTCAAAGTGAACATGATGTTTTCCGTTTCTCGTGCCTCGAACCTTACGCCTGCCGTGCGAGCGAAATAGGTGACATCACCCTGCGAGCGGAGGTCACGGCATTCTGCCGGGCTGGCTGATCGTGAGCGGGTTGACGGACACGACTTTGTACGTCAGCTCATACCCCGGCGTGTGACCGAACGAGGGTTTAGCGTGTGCGGGGCCGCCGCCGGGGATGACGTACTCCTTCGGAATTTGTAGGGTGTGTTCTCCGGGTGAGAAGTTTGCGGCGCGCGTTGCCGACCCGAAGGTCGTGTCATCGGCGGAGCCGGCGGGCTGCTCGATGTTGGCGATCACCACCAGTACGTTCGGCAGCGGCGAATTAATAATGACCGGAGTCAGGTTGAGCGTGACGACATCGCCCTCGCGGAACGTCAAGGTCTGTGATTGACGCTCGTCAAAATTGGCGAACGCGTCGAGCTTGACGTTCTCGACCGGCGCGTAAAGCAGTTGGCCGTTCCCGCGCGCCGCCAGCCGTTTCAATCTCAGGAACGTAATTTCCAGGTGCGGGCTGACGGCGCCCACGCCGTTGATGCCCCGCCGAACCGGCGCGTCCCAAGCGATGAACGAGTTCTGGGCTTCGATGTTGCCCGGCGACGCGCCGATCGTGACGCACGGGTTGTTAAACGTCTGGACTTGCGCCCCGATGGACGGCAGGTGGCTCTTAACGATGCCGTCGATCAGCTCGCGCACCTGGAGCAGATTCTCGATGACGTTGCCACCCTGTATGTCCGGCGGGCCGGTAGCCGCCGTGTACTTGACCACGCCGTTGCCGGTCTGCCACCCGTCGCAAGTGACGTTTAGTTCCATCGGGTAATGGAGCTGCCGATCCGAGGTGTGGGGGATGCTGATGTTGATCGTGAAATTCATCGGCACCTTGACGTAGTACTGATTCGGTCGATTGCTGTTTTCGGACGCCGTCCGGTACGGCGAATTGAAGGTCACACCCCCGATCAAGTCTGCGTGGTAACCCTGCCCCTGAGCCTTCAGCGACGCATTCGTATCGGCTAGCACCTTGTTGATGAAGGTCTGGACGACGTTGCGCAGGATGTTCGCGCTGATGTCCGTTTTATCGACCCGGTACGAATCCGGCCCGACGGGCGGCGGGTACTGGCCGTCGGCGGTCGAACAGACGGCTCCCACGAAGAGCGACAAAACGGCGGGACGGATAAGACGTAAGACGTACCGACGATAATTCATAAAAACTCCTCGGCGGAAAAGTGTTCGCGCCTTCGCGCCGCCCCAGCCCGAGGGCTCGCCGGCCACCCCGACCCGCTCGTCTCTGTTCGGGCACGATGCTCTCATCAGTTGCCGGCTTGGTGCTCACTTTGATAAGACGCTTCGGTAAAAACATTTCATCGGGAACTCAAAAATTGTTTTTGGAGTAATTCCCGTCTTGGAGTTCTGGCGAGGCGAGAGAAGGGCGAAGCGTCGGTTAAATTCGCGCGTCGGAGAAAGACGAAGAGCGAATGCTCGATCGTCGCAAACCGATCTTCATCGCTGGTCGTAGCCGGCCGAGTCGACCGTGAGGAGTTGTTGCTTCGGTCAGCGTTTGCCGTCTAAGCTCGCCCACTCGCCGGAGTGGATGAAGTTCGCCCAGTAGAAGGGATGGAGTTTCGGGTTGCGCCTGAGCATTTCGAGTTGCACCTGTCTGAGCGCGTCGCCGCGCCCCAAGCCTCGTTTGAGATTGCGGTAGTAGTCCGTCATCAACGTGCGCGTCGTGTAGTCGCTCGCGGGCCACAGGCTCATCACGAGCGACTCGGCTCCGGCTAAGACGAAGGCGCGGCGCAGCCCGTACACCCCTTCACTGTTATGCACCTCGCCGAGCCCCGTGTCGCACGCCGAGAGCACGACGAGCCGCGTGCCCCACAGGTTCAGCCCCGAAGCTTCGAGGGCGGTCAGGATGCCGTCGTCGCCTGTGCCGCCGCCGCGCAGGTTCGCGCCCGCCAGCGCGAGCCCCGAACGCAGCAAAGGATTTCCGACGCCCGCGCTTGCGCTCGCGCCGCGCGTCGCCGCTCGCGCTTTGTCGTCGGTCGCGGCGCGCGGGTCTTGCAGAAAGAATCCGTGCGTCGCAATGTGCAGGATGCTCGGCGCTGTCGCCCGCTTGAGCGCGGACTTGGTCGCGTCCTCGCCGGTCAAAAGGTTGGCGTCGGGGAAGAACTTCCTGATCGCGTCTGCCTCCTGCGCCGTGCCGCCGAGCGGCGCGAAATGAAGTTCCGACAGCGCGCGCGTACCGGTCACGTCCCTGCCCTTCACGTTCGGCCCAGTCAACTCCGTAGTCGCCTTGACGCTCTGCGACGGCACGGATTTGCCGAACGCGGGATTGGCGATCACGAGGGGCGCGCTTTTGCTTTCTCGCGCCACCTGCATCCGCAACAGGTCGCGCCCGCTCGTGAGATAAGTGAAGCCGTAGCGTTCGACTAAATAACGATTCTGTTCGTCAACTAACGCTTGAAATGGGAGCAGGTTCAACTCGCCGTCGGGCGAGACGAGGAGTTGCGTCGCACTGCCCGTCAAGGCGCGCAAGGGCCGCATTAACTTCTCGTCCAACGCGCGTGCCAGCCCGCGCACATCGCTCCTCTGCGGATCGCCGAGCGCGCGCCGCAGCGCATCAACCGCGCCGTCAATCGTCCGCGCGTCGCCCAACTCTCTCCATTGCACCTCGCCCTGACGGTGCAGGACGTAGGCGACGTAGTGCGGCTCGCCGTAACCCTTCCAGTTGTCCGGGGCTTTCGGGTCGAACGGGCGATAGACGGCGAACTCGACGAGCGCGGCGTCTGCGGGAATGAATGCCTGCACTGCCGCGAGCGTAACGGGCTGCGTGCGCGCGTAAAAGCCCGCGCTCCGTTCGCTGATCTCGACTTCGAGATTTTCCCTCTGCTCCTCCAGCCGTTTGGTCTGCTCCTGATACTCGGCGGGCGTCGCGTTCTGCGGGCGCCCCTCGAGGATGAGTTTCGCCAGTTTCTCGTCGGCGTCGTTTAACCGGTCGAGAAGTTTCTGGTCGTCGGGAGTCGAACGCTGGCGCAGTGCCGCGAGGCTCGCGGACATGGCGTCCTGCACGCGTCCCTTGCTGCGCAAGATGCTCACAGCCGCAAGATCGCGCGCCGCCGGATCGCGCGGCGCAAGCGAGACGTGCAGCGAGACGTTGCGCGACAAGCGTGAAGAGAGTTCCGTGAGCAGGGCGAGTTTCTCGCGCTCGGAGCCGATGGCGAGATTCAGGGCGACGTAACGCTCCTCCAACTCGCCCGCCTGCGTTTGCAACTTCGCCGCGACGGACAGACGCCCCTGCGCCCCGGCACACCGCGCGAGTCCGAACAACGTCTCCTGCACAGCAGGATGGCTCAACGCCGCCTTGCGCTCGTGGACTGCGAGCGCGCGCTCGTACAGTGTCTCGCCTTTCTCGTATTCGCCTGTCGTGCAGTAGGTGTCGGCGAGGTCGTTGAGGTACGGCGTGACGCTCGTGTGCTCTTGTCCGAGTCCCTTCTCGGCGAGAGTGAGCGCGTGCTGAAACATCGCCTCCGCCTTGGCGTAATCTCCCGCGTCATAGTCCACGCGCCCTAAATGCGTGTACGAGTCGGCGATGTGAAAGTTATCTGGCCCCAGCAGAGTCTCCCAGAGGGCGCGCGAACGGTCGAAGAACTTTTCGGCGTTCGGGTAGTCGCCCCTCGCGTAGTACACGCTGCCGAGGTCGTTCAGCAGGGAGGCGACGACGGGGGTCTTCGTCCGCCCGGTCTTCTCGAAGATGGCGAGCGCTCTCTGATACATCTCCTCCGCCTTGAGTTCATCGCCCACCTGCCGATAAAAGCCTCCGAGTCCCGTCAGCTCGCGCGCCACGCGCGGATGCTCCGGCCCCAAAGCCTTCTCCATGATCCGCAGGGCGCGAACCTTCAGCGGCTCCGCCCTCGCATAGTCGCCCGTGCTCTCGTAGGAACTCGCCAGAGCGCCGAGCGTCTCGGCGACGAGCGGATCGTCCGGCCCCAACACCTTTTCGCGTATCTCAAGCGCGCGCCCAAGCGGCACACGCGCTTCCGCAAATCGCGCTTCGCCGCGGAGTCGCGCATAGTCGAGGAAAAATTTTCGCGCTCGATGTAATGCGCGGTCACTCTCAGTGGCCGCGCGCAGCTCCGCGAGCCGGATTTCATACCTGCCCGCCGCTTTCGCCCGCGTGTAAACTTCGAGTCGTAGATCGCCGGAGGTCTCCGCCACCCACCCCATGACGAGCGTCTCTTGATCATTCCCGAACGGCGCGTAGGGTTGGGTCTTCTCGCCGCCGGGCGGTTGCAGCATGACGCCCACGTCCGTCCCCCTGGGCCTGATCTCCACCTTCGCATACAGACCTTCCGCGACCGGAATCCGGTAGACGTGCCTCTGCCCGCCGGAGAGCTCGCGCTCGACCGGCTTGCCCAACTCAAGCGTCGCGACTTCGGCACTGTCCTGTGCCGCAATCGTGTTCTGTTGTGTTCGCGACCGGGGGGGAGATTGATGATCTCGCGACGCCCCCGTCCGCGCGACGCAAACGCAGTGTGTCCAAAGTAGCAGGGAGAGAAGGAGAGCAGGGCGCAGGCGCTTGCGGGACGGAGAACTTGATTGCAGGCGAACGTTTATTGGTTCGGACATGAGCCCCCGTCGCGCTTTGGCGGAATTTCTGTCGCCGTCGAAATGGTGGGCTATTATTTCACAACTCGGAGGGGATAATCCGCAAGTATTTCGCCCGCGTCGCTCGCCACGCGCAGCACGTAAACGGCCTGCGGCTTGAGCAGGCGCGCGCGCAAATTGAGTCCGAGGGTTTTACCGC
This sequence comes from Pyrinomonadaceae bacterium, assembly GCA_045807785.1. Taxonomy (GTDB): domain Bacteria; phylum Acidobacteriota; class Blastocatellia; order Pyrinomonadales; family Pyrinomonadaceae; genus JAIVGV01. Next base: position 5,896 of record JBJMGS010000270.1, on the reverse strand, counting down.
CGACAGCCGCGCGCGACTTGAGTTGGCCGCTGCGCCAGAGAGTTTGAGAGCCGGTCTCGTCAAGTAAGGTGACGCGATAGGTCGTGAACTCGTTCGGTTCGAGTCGCAGGCGCACGACGACGTGATCAGTCCCGTCCGGGATTGAGATGGTCGGCATCTCGCTTGCGCCGCGCATCTGCGGCGTGAGTGTGAAGGCGACGACGCTGCCTGCGCCAGACGAAGACCGCTTTTGAACGGCAGCGCGTTGCCCGGCGTTGGTGCGTAGTTGTTCAGCGACGCGTTGTTGTTCGGCGACGCGTTGTTGATCGCGCTGTGTCTGCTGTTGCGCCAACCGTTCCCGCCCGGCACTCTCTCTCTCGGTTGCAGGCGGCGCGGAAACAGCAGGTTGACTTGCTGACTCCGGTTGCGATTCCCGTGCTTGCTGTTCCGGCGTATCATGTCGCGCCCCGGTCTGAGCAAGATGTTGACGCAGGCGTGCGTTGTCAAAAACCAACAAGCCACCGACGATGAGCAACGCCAGTGCCGCGAACGTCGCGCCCCATGCCCACGCCGGACGCGAAATGTTGAAGCCGCGCCAAGTGGAAAATATGCCCCGTCGCTTTCGTCCCGGCGCAGCGTCCGTCGCCGCTTCCGCCGGAGTCTCTGCCCTCGCTGTTGTTGCTTGCCACGTCAAACTCTTCCCGGCCCGCGCCTGAAAGGCCTGCGCGAATGCCGCCCGCTCGCGTCTCGTCGGCGAAGTCAGATAGTAAGTCTTGAATTGCGCGCGCGCCGCTTCGTCCAGATCGTCCTGCGCGTAGGCATCAACCAAATCTTTCTCGACCGACTTCAAGGCTTCCGCCACCTCGTCGTCGGTCACGCTCAACTCATCCAGCCGCTCGGTCTCCGCCGCGGAGAGAGAGCCGAGCAGGTATCGTGTCAGCGTCTGAGTGTCGTCTGATTGCTTACTCATCTCGGATCACAAGCGAGACAAAGCCGGTCTCACATCTATAAGACGATAACGGGAAAGTGTTTCACCCGGACGATCACGGCGCGGTGTTTCGCCTCTCGCCGACACACTCGCGGACGCAGGCTTCGAGCTTATCGCGGATGCGGCAGGCGCGAATGCTCAGCGCGTTCATCGTAATGCCCAACTCCTCGGCCAGCGCGCGCCGGTGCTCGATCTTCACGCGCGCCTTGCCGACGTAGTAGCGCGCGATGATCTCGCGGCTCGCGGCTTCCAACCCGTCGAGGCACTGCTCAAGACAGTTTAATCGCCGCTCTTTGGTCTTCTGTTCGTCATCCACTTCTGGCGCGAAGGGATCGTCGGCGCGCGGCCGTTGCCGCAGATCATTCGCCAGCGCGTTGTCTCTCTGCGTCTCGCGCAGATACTCCAGGAAGACGAAGCGGGCGACGATGTAACAATATCTCGCCGGGGTGTCGCCCGCGATCACGCCGCTCTCTTCTTCGAGGCGGCGCGCGACGCGGGTCAAAGTTTCGTCCGCCAGATCGTCGGGCGTCGCGCAGTTCTTGCGGTCGAAGTACGCCACCAGACGCCGCCGCATCTCAAGATATTTGAGCCCGTCGGAAGTGTTGCCCTCGTCCAACCAGTCGAGCAGCCGCCGGAACGCACGCGGGGTGAGCGACCAGTCCCTTCTCGACTCTAACTTTTGCGCCAACGGCTCAGCCATTTTTTGCGACTCACGGCACCGCCCGCAAAGAATAAGACTTCTGTTCGTGGACATCAACGAATGAGATCGCGTAAGGCACTCGGCGGCGCGGGGCGCACAGACCTAACACGTGGGCCAGAAACAGGCGCGCGCCCGCACGCTCGCGGGCGGGGTTAACGGGGCGGGGTTTCGCCGGGTGGGATACCTATGCGCGCAGACCGCGCCGGCGCGACGACGCGCTGACTACTTGGCGGGCGGATAAAGTTTATCGTCCGTGTTTAAGTCCAGTAGGTGCGGTCGAGCGAGCGGTAGCCGACCGCTTCAGCGACGTGCGCCGTTTGAATCTCTTCCGAACATTCGAGGTCGGCGGCGGTGCGGCTCACCTTCAAGATGCGGTCGTAGGCGCGCGCCGACAAGCCGAGCCGCGCCATCGCCGACTCCAACAGTCGTTCGCACTCCGAGTCGATCTTGCAGTGGCGGCGGATCTGTCGCGGCGACATCTGCGCGTTCGAGAAAATCCCCTCGCCGCGAAACCGCTCCGACTGCCGCTGGCGCGCCGCCGCCACGCGCGCGCGAATCTCCTCCGAGCTTTCCGTCGGCGCCCCCTCGCCCGCGATCTCTTTGAAGCGCACGGCGGGCACGTCAACATGGATGTCGATGCGGTCGAGGAGCGGTCCCGAAATGCGACCGACGTAGCGCTGAATCTGCAAGGGCGTGCAGCGACACTCTCTGGTCGGGTCGTTCCAGAAACCGCAGGGGCAGGGATTCATGGCGGCCGCCAACATGAACGAGGCGGGGAACGTCAGAGACATCGCGGCGCGGCTGATCGTGACCCGGCTGTCTTCGAGCGGCTGGCGCAGGACTTCGAGGACGCTGCGGTCGAACTCCGGCAGCTCGTCGAGGAAGAGCACGCCGTGGTGCGCCACCCTCACCTCGCCGGGGCGCGGAATCGCGCCGCCGCCGATGAGCCCGGCGTCGCTGATCGTGTGGTGCGGCGAGCGGAACGGTCGCTCGGTGACGAGCCCGCTGCGCCCCGTGAGCCCCGCGACCGAATGAATCTTCGTCAGCTCCAGCGCGGCTTCAAACTCTAACGGCGGCAGAATCGTCGGCAGCCGCTTGGCGAGCATCGTCTTCCCCGATCCGGGAGGGCCGATCAGCAAAATGTTGTGCGCGCCAGCCGACGCCACTTCGAGCGCGCGCTTGGCGGCGAGCTGGCCGCGCACCTCGCGGAAGTCAACGTTGTAGTGACTCTGAGACGGGGCAAGCTGCGCCGGATCGACTTTGACGGCGGCGGGTCGCTCGCCGCGCGCGAGCGCCGTGACGAGTTCAACCGCGCCGCGCAGGTCTGCGACGCCGTACACGTCCACGCCTGAGACGACCGCCGCCTCGGTCGCGTTCGTCTCGGGCAGCAGCAGGAACTTGATCCCCGCCTCGCGCGCGAGGATGGCGACGGGGAGCGCGCCCTTGATCGCGCGCACGCGACCGTCGAGCGAGAGTTCGCCGACGGTCAGCGCGTCGGTCAAACTCTCGGTCTCGCCGAGATCGCCGTTCGCGCCGAGGATGCCGAGCGCGATGGGCAGATCGAAGCTCGCACCCTCTTTGCGCACGTCCGCCGGCGCGAGGTTAATCGTCGTCTTGTGAAACGGGAAGAAGAAGCCGCTGTTGTTGATGGCGGCGCGGATTCTCTCGCGCGACTCGCGGACGGCGGCGTCGGGCAGGCCGACGATGGTCACGGGCGGCGAGGTGTCAACTTCGTTGCGCGCGGGCGTGAGATCGACTTCGACATCGACGAGATCGGCGTCGATGCCGTAAACGGCGGCGGACTGCGTGCGGAAGAGCATACTTGTGAGGCGACGCTTTCAGTGAGAGTTGAAAGAGCGTGTGCGATCAAACGCGAGAAAGGGTCTGCGGTCAAGTGAAATCTTCACGCGGGAGGATCAATTTCCGTCTTGCTCTCACCCGGCGCAAGTATCTTTCACCCAAAAGCAAAAGGATGAAGGACATTTCATCCTTCATCCTTGCTGCCTTACATCCTGACCTTTGCTTTACCTGCCGCGTCGGACGGGCGCGCCGCCAGTCGCGGCGACGGGCGTCTTCGCCGGAACCTTGATCATCTGGTTGGCGACGAGCGCCGTGTCGGCGGCGTAGGCGTTCAGGCGCGCGACTTCTTCGGCGTCCGCGCCGTAGCGCGCGGCGATCTGGGCGATGGTCTCGCCCGCCTTCGCCTTGACCGTGACGAGGCTACTAGCGGTGGCGTTCACGTTCGCGCGCGGGCGCACCATGATGACGCTCTTCATCGAGCCGGCAGGCACGACGAGCTTGCCGCCCTTCGCCAGATCGACGCCCGAGTTCCACATCTGCAACTGCGCCACACTCGTCCCCGTGCGCGCCGCGACCGAGCCGAAGTCTTCGCCCGGCCCGACCGAGACGACCTTCGCCGACTCACGCCGGTCGGCGGGCACGCGCTTGAGGAGCGCGACGAAAGCCTTGCCGCGCCCGGCGGGAACACGCAGGTTGTAGCCCTCGCCGCGCGGCGTTACGTCGCGGCGCAGTTCCGGGTTGATCGAGCGCAGGAAATCGACGCTCGTGTCGGTCGCCGACGCGACCAGTTGCAGGCTCGTCGCCGAAGGCACGTTGACCACGTCGTAAGAGAGCGGCGCGTCGGGGCGGATGTTGCGGAAGCCGTACTTCTCCGGGTTCTTCGCGATGAGAATCGTCGCGAGAATGTTCGGGACGTAGTTGCGCGTCTCCTGCGCGATGTACGGATAGATCGCCCAGAAGTCGCGCGTCCCGGCGCGCTGGATCGCGCGGTCAACGTTGCCCTCGCCGGTGTTGTAGGCGGCCATGGCGAGTTCCCAGTTGTTGTAGCGGTCGTGCAGCCACTTCAAATAATGCGCCGAAGCCTCCGTCGCCTTCTCGAAGCTGTTGCGCTCGTCGATCCAGGCGGTCTGGCGCAAGCCGTAGCGCGCGCCCGTCGAGGGGATGAACTGCCAGAGCCCCGAAGCCGCCGCCCACGAGTAGGCGTTGGGCTTCCAGGTGCTCTCGACCTGACCGAGCCACACGATGTCTTCGGGGACGCCGACGCGGCGGAAGATCGTGCGTGCCATCGACATGTAGCGACCGGAGCGGCGCAGGCCCGTGTCCATCGTCATGCGACCGCGGCCCTGATAGTAGTTGACGTACTGTTGGATGAGCGTGTTCGAGTTGAAGGCGAAGTCGATGGTGCTCTTCGCCTCTTCGAACTTGGCGACGTCGGCGTCGGTTACCTTCTTCTCGTCCTCGGTGAGCACGATCTTGCTCAGCTCGTCGAGGTTCGAGGGCTCGAAGTGCTGATCGCGCAGAAAGCCAGTCGGCTGCTGCACGGTCGCCACGTCGTTCGTCACATTAGCGGGGATGATCTGCGCGCCGCCTGCTGGCGTCGCCGTCTGCTGCGCGTTCGCCGCGACGACCGCCTGCGCCGGGAGCTGCTGCGTCGGGACTTCCATGCGATAGATGCGCTCGACGAGTTGCAGGTAGAAGGTCTGCAACTTCGGGCTCGAACGCACGTCCATGCCGGATTCCAACACGGCGTCAACCGACTTGTCGAACTCTGCGCGCGCCGCATCGAGGTTACGATCCTTGAGGCTCAGCTCGCCGAGTTTGTAGTGGCTCTCCGCGGAATCAATGATCGCCTGTACGCGACCGGCGTCGCGATCAATCTCGCTCGGGGTGGTGCTGCGCAGGGAGGAAGTGGACAAACCTTGGGCTTGCAGACTCGCAAGCGGCGCGACGAAAGTCGTGATGATGGCGCAGAAAGAAAGGATGCGGGGGAAGCTCGGTTTCATCAATCGTTCAGTCTCCTTCAACTTCAGGATGAAGCGAATCCACGATGGCGGTCGTCAGTCGTTCACGACCCGACCGCACGAGCGGTTCCACTAAATATGAAGCGCGAGGTTAAAAACTCGCCGCCGAAGAGTGGTGCCGCAAACGCGAGGGATGGCGGCAGAGCCCCTTCAGGGCAGGTCTGAATACTTATCACACGCCTCTGGGGGTGTCAACCTTATCTACTTGATAGAAAAGGCGAAACGGGTAATATTTCCGTACAAATCTCGCCCCGACCGGACTCGATTTAAGATGCCGATCCGGGGTGCCCGGTTGTGCATTCGGCAAGGCAATTCAAGGCTCCGGCGCGCGATCTAAAGCGTCCGGCGGGTGTGGTCAAATTGCCCGATCAGAGTGCGGCGTGTTTTCCATCTTTGTCCGCCTTCCCA
>JBJMGS010000269.1:0-13923 GCA_045807785.1 Pyrinomonadaceae bacterium | reverse complement strand
TGCCACCATCATCCTGACCCGTCTCCAATTCTGGCCCGAATCCCAGACCTCTTACCAGGGAGAATATAACGATGTCTGGAGCTGGATACCCAAGGTCCATTTTATCACCCAGGGGCCGGAGCTGCCCGCTGGCGCGCACTACTATGTTGAGGTCATGCAGCCCGGCGGCGCCCCGTGGGTAAAAGCCAAATGCGAGACCACCGGGGACGGCGGTCCGAGTTTCGTGTGCGGGAACCGCAACGACATTGAGAAGAGCGGCACGCTCGCCACCGGCGTCTTCCCCTTCAGCATCAAGATGCGCAATCCGCTTGAGGGCACAGAGAAGACGCTCTTCACCGGCAGGGCGAAGGTCGAGAAGGTGCTCTCAAGCGGGAATCTCCGCCCGGGCAGCAAACAGTTCGTTTATTACACCAATCAGGACTGGAACCTCCCCATCGGGCAGGTTTATATCGATGAAAAAGACAACCTCAGCGTCAGGTTCTGGATTCGCGGTGAGATCGCGGGGAATATTGAAGCGCACCTGTTCTACCGGGGCGAGGAGGTGGGGCGGTTCGAGCAGTACGGCAATCTGTACGGCGCGGCGCGTTGCTCGCCCGACATCGAGTACCAGCCCACGAGGGACGCGGGTGCGGGGGCGCCGCAGGGGGCGAAGTGGGCGCGCGCGCACTGTCCCTTCGAGACCATAACCACCAAGCCGAACTCGAACAACTCGGGGTGGCACAGCCTCAGCACAAACCCGGGGGACTACGAGGTCAGGGTGCTGCGCAACAAGAGGCTGGCGCGCGTGCTCAAGTTCAGTATCGGCGCCGACGGCAAGATCGTGGACAACGGCATCGCCTCCGCCAACGGCATGGCGGGGGTCAACTACATCTTCGTGCCCGTCCAGGTCATCGGCGATCTGGACGGGACGTGGGACAGGAATGCGTGGAAGACCGACGCCTTCTACGGCCACCCGCTCACCGGCTTCAACTGGCCGCCGCAGTAAGCAGCGGCACGCCGCGAGAGACAAGATCACGCTTCCCGCACGTCTTCTCAAAACACAAGGAGCGCCAGAATGAAAAAGCAGTTGCTCGTCGTCGCCGCGTTGATAACTTTGACCTGCCTCGGCACGCAGACGGCGTCGGCGCAGTTGCCCGGCGGCCTGCCGCGCATCCCGCGACCCGGAAAGCCCAAGACCACACCGACGCCCGCGCCGACTCCGACCGAGACCGCGCAGCCCGCGTCGCCGAATGAGCCGCGACCCGCCGCTGCGCAACCGCAACCCGCCGCAAGCAGCGCTCCCGCCGCGCAGTCGCAGCCCATCGCTGGATCGGGCGCACTCGCCGTCTTGAAAAATCAGGTCGTGGTGAACGCCAGAACCGTCACGTCTTACAAGGGCGACGGCAGCACCTACAGTTGGACGCCCGTGATCACGTTCGACACCAACGGGGGCACCCCGAGCGGCGCCCAGTACTACGCCACAGTCTCGCTGCCCACGGGTGCTCCCTGGGCTGAGATGGACTGCCAGTGGGAGAGTAGTAGCCAGAAAAGCTATTACCGGTGCGGCGGGCCGGAATTCCCCGAGGACAAAGGCACGACGGCGACGGGCGTCTTTCCTTTCGCTATCAAGATGCGGAATGAGCTGAAGGGCATCAACGAGACGCTCTTCACCGGTAAGGTCAAGATCGAAAAAGCACCCGGCGACGACGGCACGCCCGCCGAGCGCGCAAAAAAATCCTTCTTCTATCCCAACATGGATTGGGCTTTGCCCGTCGGCTACGTCTACTACAGCCCCGCGGACAACAAGCTCTACACGGCGTTCTGGGTGCGCGGCAGCACCTACAAGGTAGCGCCGCACCTGTTCTATCAGGGTAAAGAGGTAAGCTTGCAGGACATGAAGCCGAGCTGCAATGACAAGATGGAGGTCGGGGATGCGTACATACGCTCGATCAAACCTGCCCCCTTCTGGAAGCTCGTCGAGTGCGCGATGACTTCCGCCGTTCAGATCAGGGACAATGGGGAGAAGTTAGGCGTTCCCGTCCACTACCTGATGTCGAACCCCGGCGGGTACGAGATCAAGGTGCTCTGGAACGACGAGCTGTCGCGCTCAATCAAGTTCACGGTCGGCGCCGGCGGCGATTTCACCGGCGGCGTTCCATTGCTCTACAAGGTGCGTGAGAGAGACGGGGATCGGCTGCCCGGCGTCATCGTGCCCGTCGCCCTCCTCGACGCGCAGGACGGCCCGTGGGACAAAAACGCCTGGAAGACCGGAGCCTTCTACGGCAACCCGCCGGCGGGCTTCACGCTCGCGCCCTGAGGAGCCGACAAACTGATAAGATGCGCCCCGTGAAGACCTACGAAGACTACTCTTCTTCGCCCGACGGGTGGAACGTTACCTCCACCCTTGAGTTGGCAGACGACGGGCGGTTCTCCTACTCGGAAGGGCGGACGGACTACACCAATGCCAGCCTCTCCGGCGGGGCCGGGGGGACTTGGCGGCGGGGCGACGGGGTCATCATCTTCCGCGCCGAGCGGGTGTACCCGCCGATCTATTTCCCCTGGGAGGTGGGGCGGGAACTGGTAGCGACCGTGCGGGACGGCGCCCTCGATTTCGGGCGCGGGTGGACGCTGCGCCCGCCGCCGTCGAAGCCGGAGCCGGAGCCTCCCGCCCCGCCGCGAGCGCCTGACGCCGAAGCGATCAAGCCCGCTGCTTCACAGCCCTTTAAGCCGATTGCCAAGCCGCCGGTTAAGCCGCCCTTTCCTTCCCACGCCAAAGCCACCGCCCCGCCGTTCGTGCCGCGCGCGCCCTCGCCCGAGTTGGCCGCACTCCTCCGCCGTTGGGTTGATGAACTGACGGTGGACGAGCAGGGAAACATGATCAACCGCCTCTGCAAGGAGAACGACGCCATCCCGCTCGACTGCACGGAGATATATCTGTGGGCGCTGCGGACGGACGGGCAGGTGCTGTGCATCGACCACGAGTCGTTCGCCCAGCGGGCGGAGCCGGAGGAGAACGCCGAGGTCGCATACGACAGGATTGAGGTGGGAGCCAGGACGCATCCCGAACTGTCAGAGTTGCTCCCGCCCGAACGCTACACGACCGCGCGGCGATCTGGGAACTGAGCAACATGCGTCGCGCTCGTGCGCGTTCGTCAGCGGCGTGGCTTGATGTTGAGACGGTAGTGTGGACTGCGCTGGCGGACGAGATCGTCCGGCGCGTAGTGCTTGCTGAGTCGCCAGAGGAAATCCATCTCGGCGCGGATGGTTGACATCGAGAGCCGCGCCTCGTGGATGAGGATGATGCTGCCGTAGAAGAGGAACGACGCGCCGGCGAGGCCGAGCATGACGGGGAGCCAACTGTAGCGAGGGCCGACGAACGCCACGATGCCGATGGCGACGCTCGTCGCGACGAACAGGCCGAGCGTGACGTAGAAGACGGTCATCGCGCGCTGGAGGATGCGGGCGCGCGAGGTCAGCTTGTCGAGCTGATCGAAGATGACGGCGCGCCGCTCCTCGAAGAGCGGCAACTGCTCACCGACCTGCGCCAACTCCTCGAAGCGGTCAGAGAGCAAGCGCACGCGATCCACGACGCGACCGAGCCGGACGGAGGTCGAAAGGATGAGCGCGCCGCACGCCGAGATCAGGACGGCGGGCGTGATCATCGCCGTCAGCACGGCGAGCGCTTGTGAGAGCGGTTCCATCTTCCGAGTCGGACGCCGCGCCGAGGTAGTTGCCCCCCACTCGCGGCTGTCTGAAATTCTGCCGAGGCTATCTTATAACCGCGCGGGGTTGTCCGCGGCAACCGCGCGCCGAACGCGTGCGCGCGCCGTCGGGCGTTCGAGCGTTGATGACATTTGTGTGTTGGCGCGAAAGAGTTGATCGAGCCCGCGCGCAGTTGTGATATTCTGCGCGACAAATCGCAACCAGTGTTTCGGTCAACTTCCGGGAATTATTTGACGCTTCGACGCCGGAGCGTTTTCAACCTCTTGGGCACAAGGAGTGAAGCAATGGCAGAACGAGACGACAGAGACGGACAGTTCGGCGGCGGCGGTGGCGGCAGCGACGACGCGCAGGGCGGCAACAACGCCAACTCTGATCGCGGCGAGACGGGCACGCGCAGCGCGGAGTCCGGCGGCGGCAGTCGCGAAGCGGAAGCAGGAGGCACCGGTGGCGGCGGCGAGACACACGGCGGCTCTGCCATCGGTCGCGCGACGGGCGTGACTGCCGGCACTGGAGGCGGCGCGTCGGGCGGCGGCAGTGGCGCCTCAAGCGGAGGCGGTGGCACGTCAGGCGGTGGGACATCAGGCGGTGGCGCTTCCGGTGGAGGCGCGTCAGGCGGCGGCGCTGGATCAGGTTCAACCGGCGGCGCAGGCGGCGCAGGCTCGACGGGTGGCGCGGGTTCGTCCGGCGGCGCGGGTGGCGGCGGAACTTCGGGGATGTCGGCTGGAAGCGGCGGCGGCAAGGGCGCGGCTGGTGGCGCGGGCTCTGCGCGCGGTGGCGGCTCGCAGCAGGGCACGTCAACGGGCGGCGCGGCTGGCAGACCGAACAAGGGCGGCGGGACGAGCGGCGGTCAGGGTGGCGGCGGCTCGACGAAGGGGACTGACGTGCGCGCGGGCGCGAAGGGCGCGGGCGGTGGCGGCGCGGGTAAAGCCCGCACCGGCGGCGGTGGCGCGAAGAAGGGCGGCGGCGGTGCGGCGCGCACGGGCGGCACGGGCGGCGTGGGTCAGGGCTCGCGCGGCAAGGCCACGCCGAGCGCGGCGAAGCGCGGCGGCGGCGCAGCGCGTTCCGGCAACGTGACGACAGCCACGCGCAGCGGCGCTAGTGTCGAGGGCGGCGGTGGCAAAGCCGGCGGCAAGGCTCAGACCGGCGCCGCAGGGAAGAGTGGCCCCAAGCGCACGGCTGGCAAGAGCGGCGCGGGCAAGAAGGGCACGCCTTCAAAAGCCGGGGGCAAGGGCAGCGCGAAGGGCGGCGCGAAGAAGGGCGGCACGGGCGGAGTGGCGCGCGGCGCGGGCAAAGGTCGCGGCTCAGGCGGCGCGGCGGGCGGTCGCGGCGCGGGCGGCTCCGGTGCACAGAAGTCGCAGGTCGGCGTCCGCAGCGGATCTAAGTCGGGCGGCGCTTCCCGCTTCGGCGGTCGCAAGGGCGGCAACACCGGCTCGGGCAACAAGTCCGCGGGCTCTGGCGCCAAGGCAGCCGACAAGCAGGGCGGCGGGCGGCGCGGCGGCGCGCGCGGCGGCCCCAGCAGCGGACAGGGCCGCCCCGGCAAGGGCAGCAGCAAGAGCGGCGGCAAGGGCAGCGCGAAGAAGGGCGGTGGCAAAAGTAGAAGCCGATAAAGGCTTCGTCACTTCCGTCGCCGAGACGACCGGTCGCGTCGCCGCCAAAGTCTCGAACGTCCTCGACACGCTGACGGGCGCGATCAAGTCGCGACGGAAAGGCTGACGGTAAAGAAGCTGTTAGCCATTAGCTGTTAGCTTTCAGCCAAACCGTTGAACGCGGCTCTCCGCCTCCGGTTTGGCTAACGGCTAATCGCTAACGGCTAACAGCTTTCGTCTATGCGTCTCTGGCTCTCCAAGAACAGTGAAGTGCCCCTGCGCGAGCAGTTGACGACGCAGATCGTGCTCGGCGTCGTCAGCGGCGATCTCCAGCCGGGGCAGCGCCTGCCCTCGACGCGCGAGCTGGCGCGGCGCTTCCACGTCCACGCCAACACGGTGAGCGCCGCCTACCGCGACTTGGAAGAGCGCGGCTGGGTCGAGTCGCGCAAAGGCAGCGGCGTCTATATCCGCGCGCAGTCTCACGAGGTGCCGCTCGACTCGCAGACCGCGCTCGATCAACTGATCTCGACCTTCCTCAAACTCGCGCGCGAGCGCGGCTACGCGCTCACAGAGATTCAGCAGCGCGTCCAGCACTGGCTCGGACTGCAAGCGCCCGATCACTTCCTCGTCATCGACTCCGACGCGGAGCTGCGCGCGATCCTCGTCGCCGAGATCGCGTCGGCGACAGGCTTCGACGTGCGCGGCGCGTCAGTGGAAGAGATCGAGCGCGACGGTGGCCCCCCGGCGGGCGCGTCCGTCGTCGCGCTCTACGGGCAGGCCGAGCACGTGCGACGGCTGCTCGCGCCCGACACGAGTCTGATCGTGCTCAAGTCGCGCTCTGTGCCCCTGTCGCTGACGGGCTCAGAGCGACCGCCGGCGGACGCGCTCATCACGGTCGTCTCGCGCTGGGGGGATTTTTTGCGCTGGTCGCGCAACGTCCTCGTCGCCGCCGGGCTCGACCCCGCCGCGCTCAACTTCCGCGACGCACGCGCCGACGGCTGGCAGCGCGGTCTCTCTTCAAGCGCGCTCATCATCACCGACGCCGTGACCGCCGCCGAACTTCCACATGACTCGCCCCCGGCGCGCGTCTTCCGCCTCGTCGCCGACTCCTCGCTCGAAGAGCTGCGCGCCTTCGTCGAAAACTTTTTAACGAAGTAGAAAGTGTCGTCCTGAAACGACGGACGCGCACTGTGCATGTGACAGTTCACGAAGCCACACAGAACTCTCTGGCGGCGCCTTGCGCGCGTGATTTATTGTTAGGCTCTAGCTGGTCATAAGGGTTAAGTCGTAGGATGCCATTTATGAATAAGGACTCCGAACCCCTGTCTCAGAGCATAAGCTTCTCCCCGCATTTGGGTGCTATTGTGACATTAGCTTTAGGTGCAGTGACGGGCGGCGTTCTAGGCGCGTTTGTCGGCATGATGGTGACTATGTCTGTCACAGCATGGTTTATTAAGCTTAGGTTAATGCCGGACATCGGTCCGCCCCTCAGGTGGCTGAGCGGGGTGATAATTGGCGGGGGATTAGGTGTAAGCATCGGGTGTATCGGGTGCTACCTCATGCTACGTCGTACCCGTTAAGTAATAATCTGACGGATCGCCCGCGATGGTTTGCTATATCAGGCTAAGAGACGCAACTTAAGTTCATCGAAGCGTCGGTCTAGTGAGAGGATCGTTCAAGATGTTCAGGCGCGTGCTGGTGTCGGTCTTGAGACTCGCGCTGCGCGTCTTCTTCCGGCGCATCGAGGTGAGCGGCGCGGAGCGCGTCCCGCGCGCCGGCGCGTGCATCTTCGTGCTGAACCACCCGAACGCGCTCGTCGATCCGGTCTTCATCCTCTGCCACGCGCCGCGCCGCGTCTCGTTCCTCGCCAAAGAGCCGCTCTTTCGCATGCCCGTCATCGGCACGCTCGTCCGCGCGCTCGACGCCATCCCCGTCTATCGCCGGCAGGACGAGGGCGCGGACACCGCGCGCAACCGCGAGACGTTCGACCGCGCGCGCGCCCTGCTCAGGCGCGGCGGCTCCATCGCTATCTGCCCCGAAGGCGTCTCGCACAGCGACACGAAACTCCGCCCGTTGAAGACCGGCGCGGCGCGCATCGCCCTCGGCGTCGTCGGCGAAGACGCGACGATTGATCTCAAGGTCGTCCCCGCCGGTCTCTACTACACGGCGAAGACGGCGTTTCGCAGCGCGGCTCTGCTCCACTTCGGCGCGCCCGTCAAAGTCGAGCCCGTCGCGTTTGACGAAGACGGCGAGCCGCCGCATGAAGCCGTGCGCGCCCTCTCCGCGCGCATCGAGTCGGCACTTCGCGACGTGACTTTGAACGCCGAGCACGAGCACGCGCTCGCCACGATCACGCGCGCCGAGAGCATCTTCTCGGCAGGCGCGGACGCGACGGGTCACGGCACACAGACGCTCGCCGAACAACTCGAACTGCGCCGCCGCTTCGTCGCTGCCTACGCCTTCCACTTCGCGCACACACCAGCGCGCCTCGCCGCCCTCGACGCGCGCGTGCGCCGCTACGAGGAGACGCTGCGCCTCTCCGGACTCGACCCGGAAGACCTCTCCGCGCCGCAAAGCACGCCGCGCGCGATCCTGCGTCACGTGCTGATGCGCGTCCTGCCCGTGCTGTGTCTCGCGCCGCTCGCCTGCGTCGGTGTCTGCGCGCACTACGCGACCTACAGGCTCGCCGGTCTGCTCGCCACGAAGCTCGCGCGCGCGAGCGACGACATGATCTCGACGATCAAGATCATCGCCGCGCTGCTCCTCTTTCCCCTGACGTGGTTCGCGCACGCGCTCTTTCTCGGCTGGCTCCTTGGTTGGTGGGCGGCCGTCGCCGCGCTCCTCGTCGTCCCCGCGTGTGGCTTCGTTGCCGTGCGCTTCTTCGAGGAGCTGGACGGCTTCGTCGGCGGCGCGCGCGCCCTGCGCTTCTACCTGACGCGCCGCTGGTTCTTCAAAGAGCTGCTCGCCGAGCGTCGCCGCCTGCGTGAAGAGATCACCGCCCTCGGCGACGAAGCCGCGCGCCTGGACGCGCCCGCGCCGCTTGTGTCAAACGCGCCGACTCGTCATACAATCTGACGCATGCTGATCAGAACTGCCCTCGTCGCCCTCGTCATCATGTCGCACGCCTCCAAGACCCCCGCCGCACAGCCGAGACGCGGCGCGCGCGCCCAAACGAGCGTCGCAGGGTTGACCGAGCCACAGGCTTCGCACTTCGCCGCGCTCGCCTTGAAGTGCGTGACGAAAGAGTATCCGCACAAGCTCGATCACGTCGTGGACGACGAGACGCAGGTGCAAAGCCCACGCGCGCTCCACCCGGCGTTCTACGGCTGCTACGACTGGCACTCGTCCGCGCACGGCCACTGGCTGCTCGCGCGCCTGCTGCGCCTCTATCCACAGCTTCCGGAAGCGCGCGCGATTCGCGCCGCGCTCGGAGGGAATCTGACGGCGCAGAACATCAACGCCGAGGTGGCTTACTTCGCGCAGAAAGATCGCTCGTCGTTCGAGCGCACCTACGGCTGGGCGTGGCTGCTGAAACTGGCGGAGGAGTTGAACAGCTTCGACGACGCGGACGCGCGCCGCTGGTCGCAGGCGCTCGCGCCGCTCGCCGCGGAGATCGCCGCGCGGTACGTCGCCTTCCTGCCGAAGCAGACCTACCCGATCCGCACCGGCGTCCACCCGAACACCGCCTTCGGCCTCTCGTTCGCGCTCGACTACGCGCGCGCCGCGAATGATCGCAAGCTCGCCGCGCTCGTCGAAGAGCGCGCGCGCACCTACTACGGGCGCGACGCTAACTACCCCGGCGCGTGGGAGCCCGGCGGCGAAGACTTCTTCTCGCCCGCCTTCATCGAAGCCGATCTCATGCGCCGCGTGCTTAACCCGACGGAGTTCGCGCGCTGGTTCCACCGCTTCCTGCCCCATCTCGCGCAGGGCGAGCCGCCGACGCTCCTGCGCCCCGCGACTGTCTCGGATCGCAGCGACCCGAAACTCGTCCATCTCGACGGGCTGAACCTGAGCCGCGCTTGGTGCATGAGGAGCGTCGCGGCGGCGCTGCCCGCCGCAGACCCCGTGCGCGCGCGCCTGCTCGCCGCGTCGGACGCGCACGCCCGCGACGCGCTCGCGCACGTGGCGAGCGGCAACTACGAGGGCGAGCACTGGCTCGCCACCTTCGCCGTCTATCTGCTTTCGACCGAGGGCGCGCGTTAGAGTTCGCTCAAGCGTTCGCGATCAGATGTTGAGGAGGCTGACCATGACGCGCACCTTTTTGCCGACGCTTTTGCTGTCGCTCTGCCTACTCGCCTTCGCCGCGCTGCCGCGTCGCGCGCAGACGCAGGTGCCGCCGCAACAGCCTGTGACTTATGAAGTCTATGCCGTCAGCTACGGCGTCATCCCAGACTTCCCCGTCTCGTCGCTCGTCGCGGGCGCTGACGCTGCGCGCAAGCTGGACATCCAGATGATGGTCTGGCTGCTCAAGGGATCGGACGGGCGCAACGTCCTCGTCGATGCGGGCTTCTACCGCGACAAGTTTTTCAAGGACTGGAAGGTGCGCGACTTCATCAGGCCCGACAAGGCGGTCGAGCGCGCGGGCGTCCGCGCTGAAGAGATCACCGACATCGTGCTCTCGCACATGCACTGGGATCACGCCGACGGCTTAGACCTCTTCCCCAAAGCGCGCGTCTGGGTGCAGAAGGACGAGTACGACTACTACACCGGCGCGGCGTGGCAGCAGGGAGGCAAGCACGGCGGGATCGACCCGGAAGATGTGCTGATGATCGTCAAGCTCAACACGGAGGGGCACGTCAGTCTCATCGACGGCGACGGCGCGGAGCCGATCAAAGGAATTAAAGTTTACACGGGCGGTCGCCACACTTACGCCTCGCAGTATGCGGGCGTGGCGACGAAGCAGAGGACGGTCGTCGTCGCCTCCGACAACATGTATCTGTACGAGAACCTCGAACGCCACGCGCCCGTCGCGCAGACCTTCGACGCCGACTCGAACCTGCGCGCGCAGGATCGCATGAAGCAGATCGCCTCGACGCCGCGCCTGATCGTGCCCGGCCACGACCCCGCAGTCTTCGTCAAATTCCCGAAGCCCGGCGGCGGCGTCGCGAAGATCGAGTAGGCGCGGCGACGCGAGGGAAAAATCTGATGCCTCAGCCTCCCGAAGAGACGACGGCAGGGAACTCGCGCGGCGAGCACGGCGACGCGCGTTAGACTCAAAACCTGACGGCGCGAGAAGAAGCGAATGCCACAAAACCCCGAAGACAATTCGGCAGACAATCCGCGCGAGATGCGCCTGGGCCGTCTCGAACAGAGCATCAACAACGCACATCTCGCGCGCCTCGAACAGGCCATCGACGATCTCTCCGCGCGCCTGCGCGCCATCGAGCAGCACCTCAACGTCCCGCCGCGACCGGCGCCGCAGACCGAAGCGCGACCATTCGGGCAGGGCGCGGCGACAAGTATGACCGCGCCGCCACCCGCACACACGCCGCCGAACGAGAGAGCGCCTGTGCTGTCTGTGTCTCGCGCGACGACGGGCGAAGATGCGACGACCGGCGCGGGCGCGGGCGCTGCGGCGGAGGGCGAGCCCGCCGAAGAGTATCCATTCAACATCCCGCCCGCGCGCGGGGAAGAGACAGCGGAGCCTTCGCCGTTCGCGGCGTCGGGGTTCGGCGCGGCTGACGCGCGCTCACGCGCCTCGTCCTCGGGGGCAGACGCGGGCGGCACGTCGCAGAGTCGAGTTGGCGAAGGCGCGCCTTCGTCCGCCGCCCGCGCGCGCCGCGATGTGGAGTCAATCGTCGGCGGGAGCCTGTTCAACTGGCTCGGCATCATCGCCGTCACGGTCGCCGTCGGCTTCTTCCTCAAGCTCGCCTTCGAGCACGAGTGGATCGGCCCCGCCGCGCGCGTGCTCTTGGGCGGCGCCGCGGGTTGCGGCGTCCTCGCGCTCGCCGAGTTTTTGCGCGCGCGCGGCTACCGCGCCTACGCGCACGTCCTGACGGGCGGCGGCATCCTCATCCTCTATCTTTCGGTTTACGCCGCGCGCGGCTTCTATGAACTCGTCGGCGTGACGGCCGCCTTCGCGCTGATGACCGTGGTGACCGCGACCGCCGTCGCGCTCTCCGTGCGCCACGACGCGCGCTCAATCGCCGTGCTCGCGCTGATCGGCGGCTTCATGACGCCCGCTCTGCTCTCGACCGGCGTTGACCGCCAGATCGCGCTCTTCACTTACGTCGCCTTCCTCGACGCGGGCGTGCTCGCGCTCGCCTACTTCAAACGCTGGCGCGTGCTCGACCACCTCGCCTTCGCCGCGACCGTCCTGACCTTCGTCAGCTGGTACGCTGACTACTTCGCGGAGTGGAAGAGTTTGCGCACGGTCTTCTTCCTTACGCTCTTCTTCCTGATGTTCTCCGCGCTCGCGGTGCTGCACAACGTCCTGCGAAAGAGAAAAGCGCGCTGGCTCGATCTCTCGCTCGTCATCGCCAACGCGACGCTCTACTTCGCCTCCGTGTACGCGCTGCTCGAAACGCGCTACGCCCACACGCTCGGCGGGTTCGCGCTTCTCGTCGCGCTTCTTTACGCGCTGCTCGCATACGTCGCGCACACGTACCACCGCGAGGACAGACTGCTCTCGTCAGCTTACGTCGGCGCGGCGGCGACCTTCCTCGCCGTGGCCGTCGCCGTGCAGTTCCAGCAGCACTGGATCACCATCGGCTGGGCGGCGGAAGGACTCGCGCTCACCTGGCTCGGCCTGCGCACGAACGAACGCGCGCCGCGCTACTTCGCGCTCGCCGTCTTCACCTGCGCCGTCGAGCGCTGGTTCACGTTCGACATGCGGGAGTTCGCTGGCGGCGTAGCCGCCTCGTTCATCCCGGTCGCCAACGCGCATGGGCTCTCGTGCGCCGCGCTCGTCGGCGCGCTGGCGCTCACGCTGTACCTCTACCGGCGCGCGGCGGACGTTGACGCCGATGAGCGCGACATCATCGCGAGCGTCATCTTGCTCATTGCCAATGCGCTCGCGCTCACCTTGCTCTCGGTCGATCTCAATGACTACTTCAATCTGCGCGCGCCCGGCGCGGTCGCGCCCGCGTCCGCGCTCGACGACACGCGCCACCTCGCGCTCACGCTGCTCTGGGCGCTCTACGCGGCGTGCGCGCTCGCCGTCGGTGTCGCGCGCCGCCTGCTCGTCCTGCGCCTCGCCGCGCTCTTCGTCCTCTTCATCTGCGCCGTCAAGCTCGTCGTCACGGACGCGCCGTACTACGACGCCCCCTGGCACTTGCCACTCTTTAACCAGACCTTCGCTGCCTTCGCCGTCTTCGTCGTCGCCGTCGCTTACGTCGCACGCGTGTACGCGCGCTCTGACAATGTTGACGCGGCGGAGCGGCGCATCGTCGTGCCCGCGCTCGCGGTCGTCGGCAACCTCTTTGCCGTGGCCGCGCTCTCACTGGAAGCGAGCGGCTACTTCCGCAAGCAGCTTGCCGCGCGCGCCGCCGCGGGAGTTGATGCGCGCGATCTGAGGCTCGCGCAGCAGCTCTCGCTTTCGCTCGTGTGGGCGGTGTACGGCGGCGCGATGCTCGCCTTCGGGCTCGTGCGGCAGAACAAGACTCTGCGCCTGCTGGCGCTCATGCTGCTCGCGGCGACGACCGCCAAAGTCTTCCTCTTCGATCTCTCCGAGCTGGAACAGGTCTATCGTATCGTCTCTTTCATCGTGCTCGGGCTCGTCCTGCTCGGCGTCTCCTTCCTCTATCAGCAAAGGCTGCGACGCGCGAAGGAGGCGGGAGACTGACAACTTCAGACGAAACATTGCGCACGATGTTTGACGTGGGAGCAGTCGCGGAATTGATCGGGCGAGACGGGTTTGCGGTCGTGCCGCAAATCATCGAGCACGAGAGAATCTCCGAGTTGATTTCGGCGCTTGCTACGGTAGGGGAAGCGAGCGGCGCGCGGCGGCGCGGTGACATCTACGCGATCCGTAATCTACTCGAAGTCGTGCCCGCGCTGCGCGAACTCGCCGAGTCGAGCCGGGTGCGCTCATTAGTCGAAGCCGTGCTCGGCGGGAACGCTTTTGTCGTGCGCGCGCTCCTCTTCGACAAGACGCCGGAGGCGAACTGGAAAGTCGCGTGGCACCAAGACCTATCGATTGCGGTGCGACGCCGCATCGAGACAGACGGCTTCGGCGCGTGGTCTGAGAAGGCGGGCGTCACGCACGTGCAGCCGCCCGCCGAACTCCTGCGCGACATGCTCACCGTGCGCCTTCACCTGGACGCATGCGACAAGACGAATGGCGCGCTGAAAGTCTTCCCCGGCTCACACCTCTGTGGGCGGCTGGGCGCGGACGAAATCCGGCGCTGGCGCGAGGGCGCGCGCCACGTCGAGTGTGAAATGGCGCACGGCGGCGCACTCTTGATGCGACCGCTGCTGCTGCACGCCTCCTCGCCTGCGGCGAAGCCACGACACCGCCGCGTCGTTCATTGTTTCAGCACGCTAGTCGAAACTATGCACTTTAGTGCAAGACTTTAGTTGCTACCCACTTCTAGGGATGCTAGAAGTGCGGCGACATGAAAGAGAACCGATACGGCAGTCATTCAGTCACGAGGTTGACGGCACACATCGTGTGGGTGACGAAGTACCGCTACCC
>JBJMGS010000268.1:0-16563 GCA_045807785.1 Pyrinomonadaceae bacterium | reverse complement strand
TTCGGCGACACATGACCGTAGTATAAACTATGCACCTCCACCGCCCGCCCGATCTCATCACTGACGTAGCTCTCTTTACCGCGTAACCGTTCCCCCCACCAATACTCCGTCATCTCCGTGTAATGCCGCGCCGGGTCATGGACATAGACCTTCCTCGATAACTCAAACTTGGGGCTTCGCTCGATGCTAGTCTTAACAGCCCTAAGCGGTCTCCCGGCATTGTCATAGGTGAAGTTGGTGACGAGATCGATTACACCGAAGACATTGTAGGTGTTAATCCGGCGCGGCCTCCCTACCGAATCATACTCATAAACAGATGGCGGGAGGAGGACGCCGTCGCTGCGGTAACCCGTCTCCTTGATGAGCTGCCCCTCTCTGTCGTACTGAAACTCAAACAACGGACTTCGGGAAAGTTCTTTCTTCGGATCGGATGTCGAGAGTTCGGTGGTTTCGAGCAGAACTGAACGCACACCGCCGCTGACCTTCTCGGTGTCGTCAAATTCATTCAACAGCTCGTTCGATACTTGAGGAGGTATTTGTTTCCCTGAACGGGCGCGGAAGCTGCCGAACCTATAGGCGTCAGCACTCACCGCAACAACGAAGGTCAGCAGAGTAGCAACGAGCCAAAGATATATTCGCCACTTATGAACCATCACCTACGTTGGATGCTCACGTCTCAAGTTTGTTCCACCAACTGCTAGCTAGCCCCGAAGACACGCGCGAAGATTTTATCGACGTTGCGGAGGTAGTAGGCGGGCGAGAAGACTTGTTCGATCTCGTCGCGCGTAAGGTGCGCGGCGATGTCTTGGTCGGCGAGGACGCGCTCGCTAAAACTCCCGCCCTCGTCCCAGGTCTTCATGGCGTTGCGCTGCACCCACTCGTAAGCCTGCTCGCGCGAGACGCCTGATTGTGTGAGCGCGAGCAGGAGTTGACCGCTAAAAATAAGCCCGCGCGTGGCGTTCAGATTCTCCAGCATCCGCGCTGGGTACACGACGAGGTTATCGATCAGCGAGGTCGCTTTCGCCAGCATGTAGTCGAGCGCGATGGAGGCGTCGGGGAGGATGACGCGCTCGGCGGAGGAGTGCGAGATGTCGCGCTCGTGCCAGAGGGCGACGTTCTCTAACCCCGCGACGGCGTAGCCGCGAACTATGCGCGCCATGCCGCAGATGCGCTCCGACAAAATCGGGTTGCGCTTGTGCGGCATCGCCGAAGAGCCTTTCTGCCCGGCGCGGAAACGCTCCTGCGCCTCGCGCACCTCGGTGCGCTGCCAGTGGCGAATCTGCAAGGCGAACTTGTCGAGCGAAGAGGCGACGATGGCGAGCGTCGCCAGGTACTCCGCATAAATGTCGCGCTGGATGACCTGCGTCGAGACGGCTGCGGCGCGCAGCCCGAGCCGCGCGCAGACTCGCTCTTCCACCTCCGGGTCGAGGTGCGCGAACGCGCCGACCGCGCCGCTGATCTTTCCCGTCGCGACCGCTTCGCGCGCGCGCGTCAGACGCTCGCGGTTGCGGCGCGTCTCGTCGAACCAGAGCGCGAAGGTTAGACCGAAGGAGGTCGGCTCGGCGTGGACGCCGTGCGTCCGGCCCACCTGCGGCGTGTCCTTGAACTCGTAGGCGCGACGCTTGAGCACTCCGAGCAGCGCGTCGGTGCGCGCGAGCAGCAGATCGCAGGCGTCGCGCAAGAGGAGCGCGTTCGCCGTGTCCACCACGTCCGAAGATGTCAGGCCGTAGTGGACGAAGCGAGCCGCGTCACCGATCTGCTCGGCGAGCGCGGTCGTAAACGCGATCACGTCGTGGTCGGTCGTCCGCTCGATCTCGTTGATGCGCTCGACCGTGAAAGAGGCTTTCGCCTTGATCTCTGCGAGCGCCGCGCGCGGGATCGTCCCCATCTCGGCGTGGACTTCGCAGACGGCGATCTCGACGTCGAGCCACTTCTGGAACTTGGCAGCTTCCGACCAGAGCGCGCCCATTTCGGGGAGTGTGTATCTGGAAATCATAAGCAAATGATGAATGCGGAATGATGAATGATGAATAAAAGTCTGTTCTTAATTCATCATTCCGCATTCATCGTTCATCATTTCAATGCGTCCGAGTTGACCGAGTAGCGGGCGAGTTGCCAGCGTCCGCCGCGTTCGACGAGGGTGAAGGCTTCGAGGGCGTCGGCGCGCTCGAACTTGGTGTTGTAGCTGACGCTGATCGTGTGCGGCGGCGTCGCGGAGCCTTCGCGGCCCTGCTCCGTGGCGCGCACGGGGACGCGGCTCTCGACGCGACCGAGTTTGTCGCGCACGCGCGCGAGTAGCTTTTCGCTCTCTTCCGCCGAGACCGTCGCGCGCCACTCGTCCGCAGCGCCCGCGTAAACCTGCGCGAAGTTGCCTGCGGCGATCTCTTCGGTCAGTCCGTCAATGACAGCCTGCGCGGCCGCCGGCATCCCGCTGCGCCGCGCGTCCATGTGGCAGCCGGGCGCGGCGCAGAGGAGAAGCGCGATCAGGCATAAAACTTTTCGCGGCGGCGCCTTCATGCGGGACTTCACAGCTCGATCCACGGCGTCGGTTCTTTCGGGTGCGAGAGCGTGATCTTGGTCGTCGTCTGGAAGAGCCCGCCGCGTTCCCTAAGCGCCGACTCGGCGTTGATCTGCGCGACGAAGGGGTTGTTAGCGCGCTGCGAGAGGTGTGCGAGGATGACATGATCCGCGCAGCCGTCGAAGTCTGCGCGCAGCCACTCGGCGATGTCCTCGTTAGAAAGATGCCCGGTGCGCGACAGTATCCGCTGCTTCAGCTCCCACGGATAGACCGAGCAAGCTTTGAGCATGTCGCGGCTGTGGTTCGACTCGATGACGATGGCGGCGCAGCCTTTCAAACGCTCTTTGATGAGCGTCGTGACGTGCCCGAAGTCCATCAGCGTCGCGACTCTCACGCCGTCGTGCGCGGCGGTGAAGCCGAAGTTGTCTGCGGCGTCGTGCGGGATGGTGAAGGGGTGGAAGTCGATCTCGCCGATGCGGAAGTCCTGACTCGAACAGATTTCGACCGTGCGGTCGCGCACCGCCTCGAAGCGCTTGCGAAACTCGTCCGAGCCGTCCGGGTAGCGCTCGCCGACGTAAGCTTCCAAAGTCTCGCCGGAGACGTAAACCGGGCAGTCCAGAGATTTCAACAGCACGCGCAAGCCCCCGGCGTGGTCGCTGTGTTCGTGCGTGATGATCACGCCGTCGAGCCGTGCGGCGTCGTAGCCGACGAGCGCCAGCCGCCGCACCGTCTCCTTCGCGCTCAAGCCCGCATCGACGAGCACGCTCGTGCTCCCCGCGCAGATGAGCAGGGCGTTCCCCGAAGAGCCACTACCTAAGACGGTGAGCTTCATGAATGACGGGTGACAGGTGACGGGTAACAGGTGACGGGTGAAACAAGCAGACTGACTTGTCACCTGTCACGGTTTACTCATCACGACTTTTCAAATCTCTAAACGCGCGCGGTCAACTTTGAAGGCGTTCAGGTCGCCGAGCGCGCCGAAGGCGATCTGGTCGGTGGTGAAGCGTGCGCGGGCGACCTCGAGCATGTCTTCGGGCGTGACCGCTTCGATGCGGCGGATGACCTCTTCGGGCGCGAGGCGGCGACCGTGGACGATCTCCTGCCGTGCGAGCGTGCCGGCGCGCGCGCTTGTCGATTCGAGACCGAGCAGGATCGAGGCGACTGCCTGATCCTTGACGAGCTGCAACTCGTCCTCGCCCACAGGCTCGCGCACCGTCCGGCGCAGCTCCGCGAGCGAGAGCTCGAGCACCTCGTCAACCTGTTCGGGCGACGTGCCCGCGTAAATGTGGAAGATGCCGACGTCCGTAAAGGTGCTCGCCGCCGCGCCGACGGAATACGCGAGCCCGCGGTCTTCGCGGATCGCCTGCCAGAGTCGGCTCGACGTGCCGCCACCGATGACGGAGCCTAAGAGGCTCGCCGCGTAGCGATCCTCGTCGCGCGCGGTTGACCACGGCGTGGCGAGCAGCACGTGCGCCTGTTCGAGTTCCTTCTTGCGCTGGACGAAGATCGGCGCGGCGTGATGCGGCGCGCCACCGTCATCATCGGCGTCTGCCTCAATGATGGGCTGATCTGAATTCGCGAGATCGGCGAAGGCTCGTTCGGCGAGTGCGACGATCTCTGCGTGGTTGACGTTGCCAGCGGCGGCGACGACGAGGTTGCGCGGCGAGTAAGCCCCGGCGTGGTAGGCGGAGGTGCGCGCGCGGTCGAAGGAGAGGACGGTTTCGGGCGTGCCCTCGATGGGGCGTCCCAGAGAGTGTCCGGGGAAGTAGGCGGCGTTGAACAACTCGGTCAACAGTTCTTCCGGCGTGTCCTCAACCATCTTCATCTCTTCGATGATGACCTTCTGCTCGCGCTCCAGGTCTTCCGCGTCGAAGCGCGGGCTGAGCAGCATGTCGGCGAGCAGGTCGAAGGCTTTGGGCACGGCGGTGTCCACGACCTTGAGCGAGAAGCCGGTCAGCTCGTGCGTCGTGTAGGCGTCGAAGTTGCCGCCGAGGCGGTCGCTTTCGACGGCGATGTCTAAGGCGGTGCGGCGGCGCGTGCCCTTGAAGACGGCGTGCTCGATGAAGTGGCAGATGCCGTTGACGGCAGGGCTTTCGTGGCGCGAGCCGCGGCGCACCCAGACGCCGACCGTCGCCGAGCGCAGAGACGGCATGTGCTCCGTCAGGACGGTCGCGCCGTTCGTAAGTCTCGTCGTGCGAACCTGATCAATCATGCGAAAAAACTGCTGTCCACTAGGAAAAACTACTGTCGGTCGAAAAATTTATGAACCCACGGGCGGGCGTTGTTCGTGGCAAAGGGCATCGTAGCACGCAGGAAACTCGCGGGCAAACGACTCGGTCGGCGCCAAATACGGACGCGAAAAAGCACGGAATTGGGCGGATTTTTCGCGCCCGTATTTCGCCCCGCCCCGCCGGGCAACGCGCCGCCGCCTGCCCGCCTTCCAACGGTTTGCTTGACACTCTTTTGAGAGTCGGCGAAAATGGCCGCACTTCGCGCCCGAGCTGAATTTGTCGGTGTGACCATAACAACTCGTGCGGTGTACGACAGGCAGTTCCCCGAACTGTGCGCAAAGGTAGTCTCCCACGTCCGTCTGAATCCTCGTGAACTGGTAGAAGTGCGTTTTAGGGCGTGTCCGCCTGAAGTCTCGCGGGCTCGCCGGGAGGTTGGTGCGATGAGGAAAAGCTCCTTGCGCGTGACTTTCACGATCTTCGTCGCGGGTCTCTTGCTCGCGTCAGCGGGCGAGCCCGCCGTGCGGGCAAAGGGCGCGGCCAGTCGTCGCCTCGGCACGGTCACGGGTCTCGTGCGCAACTCGAAGGGGCAGCCGCTCGCGGGCGCCATCGTCCGCTTCATCCGCGAGGGGGCCGACACCGTCTCGAAGCAGACGAGCACCGCGCCCGACGGGACGTTTACGGCGCACGTCTTTCCCGGCAAGTATCTTCTGACCGCCATCGCCCAGGGCTTCCGCGAAGTCTCCTTCAACTCCGTCCAGGTCAACCCGTCCGACGAGATCAGTTACCGCTTCAACCTTGAGCCGCTCGGCATGGGTCGCACCGCGCCCGAGCGCCGCCCCGACCGCAACGATCCGAAATGGAAGCTGCGCTCGGCAGCGAACGCGCGCTCGATCTTCCAGCAGAACGGCGGCAAGGACTCCGGCGCGGAGATCGCCGAAGACGCCATCGCACAGGTCGAGGCGCAAGCCGCGCGCGATGACGACGACGCGAACAACGCTGACGAAGCACAACCCGCGGAGCTTTCCACGAACAACGCGGCGCGCACGCACGGGGTGGTCGAAACCTACACGGCCTTCTCGGCGAACCCGCTCGCGGGCACTTACGTCGGCACGAACTTTGCCGTCTCGACGCCCGCCACGGAGGGACTCAACCTCGTCTTCGCCGGACAGTTCGCGACCAACGGAGTCGGGCGACTTGAGACGACCGGCGCTTTCCGCGCGGGCGCGCGACACAGCGTCCGGCTCACGCTCGGCGGCGCGACCGTCCCGCTCCTCGCGCAGAAGTCTGCCGGCTTCCGAGACTCTCTCAGCCAGCTCTCCGTGCGCGCCGTTGACGAGTGGGTCGTCAAGGACGGCGTGGTCGTCGTGCTCGGTCTCGACTACGCGCGCTTCCTCGGCGCGGGCGGCAGTGCGAGCATCACGCCGCGCGTCGGCTTCGCCTACGACGTGAACGCGCGCACGCGCCTGCACGCCGCTTACGCCCCCGCATCGAGCGCGTCGCAGCAGTCGGCGACGAGCCTCGAAGGCGGTCAGGTCTTTTTCCCCGAAGTGAACGAGCAGGCTGTGGCGTTCGTTGACGGTCGCGCCGTGACGGAGCGCAGCCACCGCCTCGAGTTCGGCGTCGAGCGCGTCATCGACAACTCTTCGAGCGTGGAGGCTTCCGCCTTCTTCGACACGACGGACGGTCGCGGCGTCGGGCTGATGAACCTGCCGCTCAACGGCTTCGCGGATGCGAACGGCGCGGAGCTGTTGCAGGTCGCCAACCAGCAGGGCGCGTCGCGCGGCTTGCGCGTCGTCTATACGCGCCGCGTGAGCCACTCGCTGAAGACCAGCGCGGGCTACGCCTTCGGTCGCGGCCAGTCGCTCGCGCCGTTCACGCTCTCGACGAAGCCCTCGGACGTTTTCCGCAGCGGCTACTTCCAGACCGCCGCCGCGCAGGTCGAGACCTTCTTCAACACGGGCACGCGCGTCCGCACGGTCTTGCGCTTTAGCCCACGCGCCTCTGTCTTCGCCATCGATCCGTTCGCCGGTCGGCTCGCCGTCTTCGATCCTTCTTTGAGCATCCTCGTCACGCAGGACTTGCCGACCTTCGGCCTCCCGCTCCACGCCGAGGCATTGCTCGACGCGCGCAACCTGTTCGACGTGATCACCAGCGCCGACGACGCAGACACGCTGACCGTCGTCGCCGGCAACCGCCGCAGCGTGCGCGGGGGCATCTCCCTCAGGTTCTAAAACGGTCTTGAGTCCGGGTGTGGGCGAAAGGGAGACGTTTCAAAGTCCTCTTTCGCCCACAACTGTTTCGCCTGCCGGATCGTTCAAATTCTCGGACGAAATACGAAAACTCGGATCGGAGTTCCATGAGTTTAGGCGCCGATTCAGACTTTACACAGAGCGGGCGAGCGCACAAGCCGCGCCGCCTGAACGTGATGCGATAGGCGCGCGGCGGGCGCGGGGCGGACTACAGCGGGGTTTTCTCACTTGGAACATTTCTTGCTTTTAATTAACTGATTTAGTGCGCTTTCCCGCGAGCGAGGTGACGAGGCGTTGAAGAGATCGCTGCTAACGACGAAGGCTTGGGTGCTGCTGATGGCGGCGGCCCTCTTAGTCGTCGCGGGCGGTCTCAACTTCTACCAGCGTCTGACGCGCACGCCCCCGCTGACCGACGGCGTGACGTGGAAACAGACCGCGCAGGGCATCGTCGCGCAGTCGGTCGATCCCAACTCCGTCGCGGGTCGCGCGGGCGTGCTCGGCGTGCTGCCCGGCGACCGGCTCGTCGCCATCAGCCCTGACGAAGAGCACGACGAGCCCGTCACCAGCTCGTCGGACGTGCAAATCTGGATCGAGGAAGCCCGGCAGAATAATTCGCACCTGCGCTACGCCATCTACCGGCGGGATGCGGCGGGCGTGTGGCAGCCCTACTACGTCACGCTCGGGCTGCTCGAACACCGCTCGGTCAACACGACGCGCGACTTCTACCTCAACGCCATCGGCCTGCTCTACCTGCTCGTCGGCCTCTTCGTCCTCTTCCGGCAGGGCGAGCGAGCGCCCTTCGTCCGACACTTCGCCGCGCTCTGCCTCGCCGCCTTCGTCTTCCATTTCTACAAGCCTTACGGCGCTTACGAAGACCTCGATCAGTCGGTCGCCTTCCTCGACGACGCGGCGTACATTCTCTTCGCGCCGCTCTTCCTCCACTTCTGCGCGATCTACCCCGTGCGCCGCCATCTCTTCGAGCGTCGCCGCTGGCTCGCCGCACTCCTCTATGCGCCCGCCGCCGCGCTCATTCTCTTAAGCGTGCTCGGCTACTACCCAAACGAGATCGAGCGCGTGCTGCGTGTGCGCCCGAACCTCTCGGACGACTTCGTGCGCGCGCTCTGGACGGCGGAGCTGGCGCACTTCACGACGGCGCTGGTCGCGGGCGCGACGCTTTTGGTCGTGCGTTTCTGGAAGAGCGACGCGGCGGTCGTGCGCCAGCAGCTCAAGTGGGTCGTCTGGGGCTCGGTGCTCGCCGTCACGCCGTTCACGCTGCTCTACGCGGTCGGCTACTTCTTCGGCGACATGACTTCGGCCACGACGCTGGCGGGCGCGCAGACGAACCGCTGGCTCTCAGACGCGGCGGTCGTCCCGCTCGCGCTCATCCCGCTCACGTTCGGCAACTCGGTGGTGCGCTACCGTCTGATGGACGTAGACATCGTCGTGCGCCGCGCCGCCGTGTACGCGCTGACCACCGTCCTCATCGCTTTGATGATCGGCGCGGTCGTGCTCCTCGCCGGGCTCTACGCCTTCGGCGGCGACGCCGCGTCCGTCAAGGTAGGCACGCTGCAAGTGCTCCTCGCCGTGCTCTCGATGACGGTCATCGTGATGACCGCCGCGCCGATCAAGCACTTCCTCCAAGAGCGTGTGGACCGGCTCTTCTACGGCGAGCGTTATGACTTGCGCC
Source organism: Pyrinomonadaceae bacterium (assembly GCA_045807785.1). Lineage (GTDB taxonomy): Bacteria > Acidobacteriota > Blastocatellia > Pyrinomonadales > Pyrinomonadaceae > JAIVGV01. Next base: position 7,878 of record JBJMGS010000268.1, on the reverse strand, counting down.
ACAGCCTGCTGGATTTCGGGCGCACGCTCTCCGCCACGACCGCGCTCGAACCGTTGCTCGACGCGCTCATCAGCCGCTTGCAGGAAGTGCTGGGCGTGGCGCGCGTCGCCATCTTCGTCGAGGACGCACAGGCTCCGGGCGGCTACAGCGTCGCGCGCGCCGTCGGGCTCTCGAACGGCCTGATCGTGCCGCAGGACTTCCGCGAGATGATCCGGTCGCGCTCCGCCTCCTCCGGCATCGTGCGCGCCGATGACATCGACCTCGTGCCCGAAACGACCGCCTTCGTCCGCCGCGCGCTGCACTACTACGTGCCGTGCGTCGTGCGCGGGCGGATGGTCGCCGTCATCGGACTCGGGCGCTCGACCGGCGGCGCGCTGCTCTCCTCGGAAGATTTAGAAATCCTGCGCACCGTCTCCGGCTACGTCGCCGTCGCCATCGAGAACAGTCTGCTCTACCAGGAGCAGGCCGAGCGCGCGACCGAGCTGGAGATGTTGAAGGAGTTCAACGAGTCCATCGTCGAGTCGATCAACGTCGGCCTGCTCGCGGTGGACTCGACGGGTCGCGTGACGGCCTGCAACTCCTCGCTCGAAGGGATGATGGGCGTGGGCCGAGACGAGGCGCTCGGCCGTCTCGTCGAAGAGTTGTTCGCCGAAGACTTCGCCGAGACGCTCGATCAGGTCTTGGGTGCGCCCGGCTGGGAGCTGTTGCAGCCGCGCAACATTTACAAGCTGCACACGGCGACGCGCGCCGGGCGACCGCTCATCCTGAACATCTCGCTCGCGCCCCTGCGCCGCGCCGAGACCGCCGAGCACACCGGCGCGCTCGTCGTGCTCGAAGACGTGACGGCGCGCGTGCGCCTCGAAGAGCAGTTGCAGCAGCGCGAGAAGCTCTCCTCCATCGGCTTGCTCGCGGCGGGCGTCGCGCACGAGATCAACACGCCGCTGACGGGCGTCTCCTCCTACACGCAGATGCTGCTGGGGATGTTTGCCACGAACGATCCGAAGCACAAGCTGTTGGAGAAGATTCACCGGCAGACCGACCGCGCCACGGGCATCGTCAACAACCTGCTCAACTTCTCGCGCACCGGCAACGTCACAGAGTTCGGCGAGGTCGATCTCAACCACGTTCTCGACGACACGCTGCAACTCCTGGAGCCGCAACTGCGCCAGTCGCAGGTCGAGATCGCGCGCGAGTACGAGAGCGATCTGCCGCGCGTTTACGGCAATTCCGGCAAGCTCCAACAGGTCTTCACGAACCTGCTCTTGAACGCGCGCGACGCGCTCCCCGCAGGCGGTCTGATCACGCTCAAGACCTTGAGCGACGAAGACTCTGTGGCGGCGCAGATCATCGACACAGGCATCGGCATCGCGCCCGAAAACGTTGCGCGCATCTACGATCCGTTCTTCACGACGAAGGGCGTCGGGCGTGGCACGGGGCTGGGGTTAGCCGTCTCTTACGGCATCGTGCAGGAGCATTCGGGGCACATCGCGGTCGAGAGCGCGCCCGGTCGCGGCACGACCTTCCGCATCACACTCCCCACCGCGCAGACGCGCGCGCCGCTGCAAGCCGCGGGCGACTGAAGAAAAGGATGAAGGATGAAGGATGAAGGCGTGGCGCTCAAGGCGAGTGGCCACGCCTTCTTCGTTCAGCCTCGGTGTTCATTCCGACACTCATCCGACTGGCGTCCGCCTCATTCCTCTCGCGCCCGACTTCTTTCAGACCCGCCTTCTTTCGCGCTTCTCCCTTTTTCTTTCGCGCGCTTGGTGATAATCTCTCGGCGCTTCAACCAGAGAGAGATCGACAGCGGGTCAAATCACCATGTCACAACTCAGCGGTTCGTCCAGGCGGGTCATGCTCCTTTGCGCAGGCGTGTTGCTCTTGCTGGCGTCTTCGTTCGCGTCGGCGCGTGTGGTCGTGCGGGCACGGGGGGGCGACGACACGGACGCGAACCTGAGCGAAGCGGCGCCGAAGTGGTTGGTCGTGCGTTTGCGCTCGTTCGTGCCGGGCGCGTCGGGGCGCGTCATCATCGAGCCGACCACAACGGGCGGGCTCGTGCGCCTGACGGCGGCTCGTTTGCCCACGCCGGATTCAGTCGCGCCCGCGGCGCACGCCTACGTCGTGTGGGCGACGGGCGGGCAGGTGCGTCGGCTCGGCGAGCTGCTGCGCGACGCGCGCGGCAACGCCGCTTTCGAGTTCGCGCACCCCGGCGGGTTTGGCAGCTACAGCGTCGTCGTGACGGCGGAGCCGGACGCGAGCGCCGAACGTCCGGCGGGCTCGCCCGTCTTCTCGACGCGCGCGGGCGAGGTCTCCGCGCTCTACCCGACGAAGACTGCGCCGCGCGCCGAAGCGAGCGAATCGGCCACGCGCGCGCGAACCGTCGGGCGCGCAGGCGCGAAAGAGACCGCCGCGCGTGCTAAATCGAGCGCGTCGACGCCGAACACGCCGACGCCCGCGCCCGCCGCGCCGGTGCCGGTCACCGCGCCTCGCGCTTCGTCAACTTCCAGCGCGGCGGCATCCTCCTCCGCGACGTTAACGTCGCGCGCTGCGGCCACGCCCGCCGCCGGGGAGTTTTACGAGAGCATCGATGCGGCGGTCGAAGACACTTCGGTGGCGCGCACGCTCACGCTCTCAGGCGAAGACGGCGCGCGCAAGGCTTCCGGCGAGGCGAAAGTCGCGACGCGCGACGGGACGGCTTACGTGCGCGTGCGCTTCAGCGGCGTGCCCCGTCCCTCGCGCTTCGGCGTGCGCAAGTACGTCATGTGGGCGCAGCCGCCGTCGGACGCGCCGCTTTTCCTGCGCGCACTCCCGGCGCGCGGGCTCAACCGCCGCGAGACCTACGCGCGCCGCGCCAACGTCAACTCCACAGACTTCCAACTCCTCGTCACCGCCGAGCGCAGCTACCCGCACCCGCGGCCCCGTGGGCGCAAGGTCTTAAAGACCGTGAATCGTAAATCGTGAATCGTCAATCGTAAATCGCGATATGACTTGACGCCTTCCTAACTTGAACTTCACTGTTCCGGGAAGGCGTCAACTCGTCTCACGATTAACGATTGACGATTCACGATTCACGCTCTTGCTACTTCTCACCCGGCACTGTTTTAATTAACGCATGGCGAAGAAGGGATCGATCCTCGTCGTGGACGACGAGGAGATCATGCGCGACGTGTTGGAGACGCTGCTCTCGGCGGAAGGCTACCGCGTCGATCTGGCGCGCACCGGCGAGGAGGGCTTGGAGGCTTACGGGCGCAGGCCCTACGACGTGGTGCTCCTCGACGTGTCGATGCCCGGCATGGGGGGCTTGCGTGCGCTCGAAGAGATTCTGAAGGCTGACGCCGAGGCGGTCGTCATGATGGTCACGGCTTACGCGACCTTCGACACGGCGATTGCGGCGTGGGAGCGCGGCGCCGCCGGGTGCATCCGTAAGCCCTTCCAGAACGATCTCATCCTTGAGCGCGTCGCCGACGGCATCAAGCGGCGGCGCAAGGAAGAGGAGCGACAGACCTTGAGGCGCGCGATGAGCCGCAGCGTCAGCCGCGAGGGCGTCGTCGGTCGCTCCGAGCGGATGCAGGTCGTCTTCCGCCTGGTCGATCAGGTCGCGCCCGCGCGCTCGACCGTCCTCATCACTGGCGAGAGTGGCACGGGCAAGGAGCTGATCGCGCGCGCCATTCACGAGCAGAGTCCGCGCGTGCAGAAGCCTTTCGTCACGGTCAACTCGTCGAACATCCCCTCGGAGCTATTGGAGTCGGAACTGTTCGGCCATACGCGCGGCGCGTTCACGGGCGCGGTGGCGGCGAAGAAAGGGCTCTTCGAAGTCGCCGACGGCGGCACGATCTTCCTCGACGAGATTGGCGACCTGCCGCCCGAGACGCAGTCGAAGATGCTGCGCGTGTTGCAGGAGCGCGAGTTCATCCCCCTGGGCGACACGCAGCCGCGCCGCGTGGACGTGCGCATCGTCGCCGCGACGAACGTCGATCTCAAGGAGGCGGTGCGGCAGGGGAGTTTCCGCGAAGACCTCTACTACCGGCTCGCCGTCGTGCCGATTGAGTTGCCGCCTCTGCGCGAGCGGCGCGAGGACGTGATGGCGCTCACGCAGCACTTCATACGCAAGTACAACGAGGAGAATAGCCGCCGCGTCTCCGAGGCGGTCGCGCCCGAAGTGCTCGCTCTGCTCGAAGCCTACACGTGGCCCGGCAATGTGAGGGAGCTGGAGAACGTCATCGAGCGCGCGGTCGTCATCGCGCCGGGCGAAGAGATCACGCGCGAGTGCCTGCCCGCCGAGATCGCCGACCCCTCGCGCTCGCTCGGCGCTTCGACGAGCGCCGTCGCCTCGGGCATCGACGTGACGCGCGGCGTGGACTTCTACGACGAGGTGCGCCGCTTCGAGATCGACATCATCCGCCGTGCGCTGGAGCAGACCGGCGGTCACCAGTCGCGCGCCGCGCGCCTACTTGGCATGAACGCGACGACGCTCAACTCGAAGATCAAGACCTACAACATCCAGCTCCGACCATAAGACACATGCGGACGCGCGCGACGAGATCGAAGCCTGATTCTTCACCGGGCGGCGAGCGCCGCCGCTTCGTCGTGCACGAGCACCACGCGAGTCGTCTGCACTTCGACTTCCGGCTCGAAGCGGCGGGCGTGTTGAAGTCGTGGGCAGTGCCGAGAGGCCCTTCGCTCGACCCGGCACACAAGCGGCTCGCCGTCGAGGTCGAGGATCACTCGCTGGCTTACGGGGGCTTCGAGGGGACGATTGCGGAGGGGCGCTACGGCGCGGGCGAGGTGAGAATCTGGGACAGCGGGGAGTACGAGACGGAAGGCGAAGCGACGGCGCAACTACGCAAGGGCAGGCTGACGTTCAAGATGTACGGCACAAAACTGCGCGGCGCGTTCAGCCTCGTGAGGATGGCGCGGGGCGAGGGGCAGTGGCTCCTCATCAAGAGTCGAGACGAGTTCGCCGAGCCGGGCTGGGAGTTGGAGACCGTGCTTGAGCCGCGTGCGGCGAAGGCGATGCGCGGGCGCAAGACGAAGCGCGGATAACAGAAAGGCGCGCCGCGCGGGGAAAAAGTTACGGCTAAAAAAGTTGCGGCTAAAAGTTGAGCAGCCCGCCGCGTCGTCTGTCGAAGACACGTGGCGGGCTTCCTCACGTTGAGGCTTTTGTCGTCCTTAAGTCGTTTAAGCGCGGACGAGCGTGATGTGCACGGGCTGTGCGAGGTCTGCGGGCGAGAGGTTGATCGTCTGCGCGCGGAAGCCCGCGGCTTTGACGACGAGCTTGAGCGAGCCGACGTGCAGCGGCGGCAGCACGGCGATGCCGTTTGCGTTAGTCGAGTTCCACGTCTCACACAGGAGACCGCCCGGACGGTGCGATGTGAGTTTCGCCTGCGCGCCGCTGACGGGCTGCCCCTCAGAGTCGAAGACGCGCAGGTCGAGGCGACCGACGCCGTCGGCTGACGCGGGCGCGTGCCCCATGTTTGGGGCGCTTGAGCCACCCTGAGCCAGCGCGGCTGAGGCGGCAGAGAGGGAGAGACAGACGGCGAGGGCGAGGGTCAGTTTACGCATCATTAGTCCTTACTTTCTCCTGAAAAATTTGGCGCGAAAGTTTGTGTTCGGGGGAGTAGGAATTAGATGAGGGACGACTCTCGAAGTTGCCCGCACGACTGCCGCGCGAGCGGCGCGAGCGAATCATAATCAGAAGGCAACAATCGTCAGTCGGTCGCGCGGCTCACCACCAACCGAGGAGCTTCCACCAAGCGAAGCCGACGACGGCGAAGATTAGTATGTTCGGCACCGAGACGATGAGGCCGATCCACCACCACGTGCGTTGTTTGACGTAGCCCGCGCCGAACCAGATGGGCGCAGGTGTGGTGCCGTAGTGGGTGAGCGAAGCGTTCAAGTTCGACAGATAGGCGAGCGAGAGCACGGCGAGGATGGGCGGTGCGCCCGCCGCGATGGTCACAACGAGGAAGGGCGTGTACATCGCGGAGGCGTGCGCCGTGATCGAGGCGAAGCCGTAGTGCGCGTAGAAATAGACGAGCAGGAGCACGGCGAGCGCCGCGCCCCAGCGCCAGCCCGTCGTGAAGCCCGCCGCCGCCTCGGCGAAACGCTTCGTGATGCCGGTCTCGCCGAGCGCCTCCGCCATCCGCACGAGCCCGCCGTACCAGATAAAAACGTCCCACGCGCCGCGCTCCGAGAGCACGTCGTCCCACTCCAACACGCGCCCGACCAAAAGCACACCGATGCCGAGCAGCGCGACGACCGCGTAGTTAATCTGGTGCCACGCGGTCGTCATCCAGAGCGCGCCGACGAGCACGAAGACGCAGAGCATGACGCGCTCGCCACGCGAGGTGCGCCCCATCCTGCGCAGCTCCCCAGCGGCGAACTCTGCCGCCGCGGGCGTGTGTTTGACTTCGGGCGGGAAGAGCCTGTAGATGAGCGGCGGGACGACGGCGAGCGAGACGAGGCCGGGCAGGATGGCGCCCACGAGCCAGCGCGTGTAAGTGAGCTCGATGCCCGTCGCGGTCTTGGCAAACTTCGCGATGATCACGTTCGAGGCTTGACCCGTGAGGAACATCGCGCAGATGATCACGTCCGCCTGATAGAGCAAGACCATCAGGAACGCGCCGAGGCGGCGTGCGGTCGCGCCCGGTCTTGAGTCGTAAGTCTCGGCGATGGACTTGGCGACGGGGAAGATGATGCCGCCGGAGCGCGCGCCGTTCGAGGGGACGGCGGAGGCGAGCAGCATGTCGGTCGCGATGAGCGCGTAGGCGAGCCCGAGCGAGCGCCGCCCGATGGCGCGCACGAAGAGGAGCGCGATGCGCCGCCCCAAGCCCGTCTTGATCATCCCGCGCGAGATGAAGAACGCCGCGAGCACGAGCCACACGACCGGGTCGGCGTAGCCGCGCAGGGCGTCCGCCGGCTGCAACGCACCGAAGAGCATGACCGCCGTCACGCCGAGCAGGACGACGCCGCCCGCCGCCATCGGGCGCACAATGGAGCCGACAATCGTCGCCGTGAAGATCGCGAGCAGCCGCCACGACTGCACAGTGATCCCTTCAGGCACGGGGCAGAACGCGACGAGGAGCGCGGAGGCGAAGACGACGCCCCACTTCCACAGCAAGGTGCGCGTCGCCTGCTCTTCGCGCGCGGCGTGCAATGGAGCGGGCGCGGCGGGAACGTCTGGCGGCGCGGGGGGCTGGCTCTCACTCATTGTTGCATCTGGACGAACGGGCGCGGGCGTGGATTTGACGACAGAAGCGCGGCGGACGCGGCGAGGATGCTAACACGGCGCGCGCCGCAAATCATCAGCATTCGTCGGACGAAAGAATATGAACCTTGCGATCAAGTTGAGCCTCGCGGCATCGGGCACGTTCCTGCTCGTGGGGATGCTGCTCGGCGTCGTCAAATATCGCCGCATCATGGAGAGCCCCGCGCACCGCGCGCCCGCCTACATCGACATCGCGCACCGCGCCTCGCTGCTCTACAGCTTCGCCGCGCTCGTCATCGCGAAACTCTCGGAGTACAGCCCTTACTCCTCGACGGTGCAACTCGTCGCGGCGGGCGTGCCGCTCCTCTTCTTCGCGCTGACGATTGTGGGCTACTCGACGCACGGTTTCCGCGACGACACCGACAACATGTTCGCCGAGCGCAACTTCATCACGACGTATTTCATGTACGCCCTCATCGCGGGCGAGATCGGCGGCATGACGGTCGTGCTCTGGGGCTTCGTCTCGACACAGCTACTCTGAACAACTGTCCGTGGTCGGTGGTCAGTCGTCCGTTGTTCACGCCACACAAACAAATGGGCTTTAGTTAACATTCAAGACACGGCAACGGACAAAACAACTGACCACAGACAGCAACAGCTAACAGCTAATCGCT
>JBJMGS010000267.1:0-6854 GCA_045807785.1 Pyrinomonadaceae bacterium | reverse complement strand
CCCGCTCTACGACGCGCTCTTCGATCTAATGGACTCCGAACGCGTCACGAAGCTCCTGGAGAAGCGCGTCATCGAAGTCGCGCCGCTGGCTTTCATGAGAGGAAGAGCACAACCACTTCATAGTCGCATACTGACTCCGGGTGGTTGGCGCACGATGGGCAGCTTGCAGGTCGGCGATCTCGTCGTCGGCTCCGACGGACGACCGGTTGAAGTCACGGGCGTCTTCCCGCAGGATGAAAAGCAGGTTTACCGCGTGACGATGACCGACGGCTCAAGCACCCTGGCTTGCGCGGAGCACCTCTGGTCGGTTCGGACGGCTTCGGACAAGCGCCGGAACAAAGATGTGCGCGTGCTACAGACGCAGGAGATGATGGACAACCTGCGTTGCTTCCATCAATACCGCTACGAGCTGCCGCTGCTCTCCGCGCCCGTTGAGTTCCCTCGTCGAGAAGTGAGCGTCGAGCCTTATGCGCTGGGTCTGTTGCTCGGCGACGGCTGCATCTCTGGTCGAACTTCGCCAAGTTTTGCGACCCCCGACGCGGAGTTGGTTGCCTCGTTGGAGGGTGGGCTGGCGGGGATAGGTTTGAAGTTCAGGCGCAAGTCCGAAATTGATTACGTGCTCACGAATCCGCTCGCGGGAAAAGGCGGGAACAAGTTTGCGGTGATTCGCAACCCGCTGACACAAGCCTTGCGTGACCTGTGGTTGTCGGGCACATACTCGGCCACGAAGTTTATCCCCGAAGACTATCTCTACAACTGTGCTGAGGTGCGTCTTGCCCTCTTACAGGGCTTGCTCGACACCGACGGTGGCCCCGTCAGGCAAGCGGGGCGGACGTGCAGAGTTCAGTACACGACGACGTCGGAACGGCTGAAGGACGACGTGTTGTTCCTCGTGCGCTCGCTCGGTGGCGTGGCTTATTGTCGCAGGCGCATGGCGGAGGGGCGCAAGCCGGGTTTCGCCCGTGGCAGAGAAGTCCCGTACCGTCACGACGCCTTCATCATGGACATCCGCCTGCCCGAAGGTCTCGAACCGTTCCGACTCAGACGCAAGGCTGAGATTTATCACGCCGGTGGCGGCGGTCGCCCGATGCGCTTCATTAAAACCATCGAGCCGGTCGGCACGCAGCAGACGCAGTGCATCAGCGTCGCGGCCCGCGATGCGCTCTACGTCACGGACGATTTCATCCTGACCCACAACACGCTCTCGGACGCGTTCATTATCCTAGACGAGGCGCAGAACACGACGGGCGAGCAGATGAAGATGTTTCTGACGCGCATCGGCTTCGGCTCGAAGGCGGTGATTACGGGCGACGTGACGCAGATCGATTTGCCGACGGGCAAGCGCAGCGGGCTCGTCGAAGCCGAGCGCGTGCTCGCTAAGGTCGAGGGCATCGAGTTCATCTACTTCACCGAGCGCGACGTGGTGCGCCACCGCCTCGTCCAGATGATCGTCCGGGCCTACGAAGAGCATACGAGCAAGAGCAATCTGTGAAAGCCGTGAATCGTCAATCGTGAATCGTTAATAGGAAGGCGACTTTCACGATTCACGATTCACGATTCACGATTGACGATTCACGGCATTGATGATCGAAGTGGTGAACAGGCAGCGGCGCGTCGGGGTTGACGAAGAGCGTTGGCGACAACTCGCCGAACGGGTTTTGCGAAAGATCGGCGTCAAGGACGCAGACGCGACCGTCGCGTTCGTGTCGGACCGTGCGATGCGGGAGTTGAACCGACGTTGGCGCGGCAGGCGCGGGACAACGGACGTGCTGTCTTTTCCGGCGGATCAGGAAGCTTGGGAGCAGGGCGAAGGGCGAACGCTCGGCGACGTGATTATCTCGGTCGAGCGCGCCGCGAAACAGGCTGAGGAGAACGGGCTGACGCTCGACGAAGAGATCGCGCAGCTCATCCTGCACGGGCTGCTGCACCTGTGCGGCTACGACCACGAACGGGACACGGGCGAGATGAACGCACTCGAACTAAGCTTGCGCCGCCGGCTTGGAATATAATTTAGCCGTTAGCTAATAGCTATTAGCTGTTAGCTATTAGCTGTTAGCCAACACCGGCCTGAGCTGTGCATCAAGTGCTGCACACGGGCTGATTGCCTGGCTAACAGCTAATAGCGAACAGCTAATGGCTCTTCATTATGGGAATAGAAATCGCGATCACGTTCGTGCTGCTCGTCGCGCTGACCTCCGTGTCGCTCGTGGACGTGGCGTTCGGCGAGCTGAGCGATGTGGGCTTGCGGCGCATGATCGCTGAAGCCGAGGACGAGCCGCAGACAAGCGCCGCCGGCTTCCTCGACGACATCCTCGAACATCGCTCGCGCTTCCGCTACACGCTGACGGTCGCGATCCTCGTCATCGTCGTCGCCGTCACAGTCCTCGTCACGCTCATCAGTTTCGACTGGCTCTACTTCTCGTCCGACTCGGACACGTTCCGTCCCGCCGTCGTCTGCCTCGCCTCAGTCCTCGTCTCGCTCGTGCTGACGGCGACGGCGCGGCAACTGATCCCGCGCCTCGTCGCGGCGAGCAGGCCGGAGGCGACGCTGCGTCGGCTGCTGCCCATCCTGCGCCCCGTTTACCCCGCGCTCTCGCTCGTCGCCTTCGCGTGGCTGAGCAAGCCCGAACGGCAGCGCCGCGCAGAGCAGCAGACGGAGAGCGGCGCGGAGGGCGAGGAGGAGGACGACGGCGGCGACGACCTGCAAGCCCTGATCGACGTGGGCGAGGAAGAGGGCATCATCGAGGAGCAGGAGGGCGAGCTGATCCACTCGATCATCGAGTTCGGCGACACGCGCGTCAGCGAGGTGATGACACCGCGCACGGGTGTGGTCGCCGTCTCCGCCGACGCGACGGTGCGCGAGGTGCGCGACGTAATGGTCGAGTCGAAGTATTCGCGCCTGCCGGTCTATCGCGAGCAGATCGACAACGTCGAGGGCATCATCTACGTGCGCGACGTGATGCAGTGCTGGGGCGAGGGGCGCGAGGAAGAGTCCATCGCACCGCTCTTGCGCCCGACCTACTTCGTGCCGGAGACGAAGCAGGTCGCGGACTTGCTCAAGGAGATGCAGAAGGCGCACGCGCAGCTCGCGATGGTGATAGACGAGTACGGCGGCGTGGCGGGGCTCGTCACCGTCGAAGACATCCTCGAAGAGATCGTCGGCGAGATCGAGGACGAGGACAGAGAAGCCGAAGATGTCGTCGAGATCATCGAGGCGGGCGAGGGCTACTACGAAGTCCTGGGCTCGACCGAGGTCGGCAAGATCGAGCGGCTCTTTGATTGCGAAATCGAGGACGACGACTTCACGACCATCGCCGGTCTCGTCATCAACGAACTCGGTCAAGTCCCGCGCCCCGGCACGCGCCTGACGTTTCGCGGTCTCGACGTGGAAGTCCTCGAAGCCGACGAGCGTCGCATCGGTCGGCTGCGTTTGCGGCGGGCGGAAGAAAAGGTTGCCGGCGCCGAATAGTTGACGGTTGTAATGTATTCAGTTGATGAGCAGGACAGGGTGATTGAGCTTCAAGGCGTGCCTCAATCATCAGTGGGTGCGCCGCTACCGCTTGTCATAAGTGACGAGGGTAAAATCCTGCTTGGATATCTTATTCAGGATAGGCCGCTCCATTGGGATGGTTCGTCTGTTCGCAGTGTCGCCCCGAGCACGATGGGGGAATCTCTCGCGCTCATAGAATTTTCAAGGTATCTGTCATTCATGTTTGGTGCTCCCAATGACGAGGCTTTTTCGGGACATCCATTAGCGAGTCGCGGCTTGCACCCATACGCCGCTTTCAGAGTCGAGAACTCTTCCTGGCTTCGGCAACACGAAAGAATGAATTCGGTTCATCGTAACCACGATCCAAAAGGGTTCGAGCAACTCAATCATTTCGTGTTCGCCTTTCATGACTCAACGTTTGAATGTCTCGCGGTAGGCTTTGAGGTGTCGGAGCATGAAGGTTCGCTAGAAAGCCTCTTGCCTGAAATGCTGCGTCGTCTGTGGCAGTAAAGCGGTCATACAGTTAACGCCTTCGTCGTTTTGTAGTCTTCGTTTATATTGAGTCTAATGCCGAAGAAGAAGCTGAGTAAACACCTGTCGGGGCGGCGCATCGATCCGCGTGCGATCACGAAAGAGATCGGGCTCGCCGATCTGGTTGACGAGACGTTCCTCGCCTATAACGCGGCGCGTCTGCGCGAGGCGTGCCAGTTGTTCGCGCGCAAGATGCTTGAGCCGGACGTGACGGTCGGGCTCTCGATCACGGGCGCGCTGACGCCCGCGGGGCTTGGCATTTCGGCGTTGATTCCGCTCATCCGCGCGGGCTTCGTTGACTGGATCATCACGACGGGCGCGAACCTGTATCACGACACGCACTTTGGCATCGGGCTCGCGCTGCATCAGGGCAACACGCAGATTTCCGACATCACGCTGCGCGAGGAAGAGGTCGTACGCATCTACGACATCTTTTTCGACTACTCTGTGCTGCTCGACACGGACGCTTTCTTCCGCCGCATCATCGAGGGCGAAGAGTTTCAGCGCGCGATGTCAACGGCGGAGTTCCACAATTTGTGCGGCAAGTACGTGCGCGAGCGCGAGCTGAAACTCGGACTCGAATACAAGTCTCTGCTCGCGGCGGCTTACGAGTTCGGCGTGCCGCTTTACACCTCAAGCCCCGGCGATTCGTCCATCGGCATGAACGTCGCGGCGAAGGCGCTGCAAGGTAACAAGCTCGCCTTCGACCCGTCGCTCGACGTGAACGAGACGGCATCCATCGTGCTCGCCGCCAAGCGCGGCGCGATCCACGGCAAAGGCGACAAGGGCAAGAAGCACGGCGGCAAGTCGGCGGTCTTCATCCTCGGCGGCGGCTCGCCAAAGAATTTTATGCTCCAGACCGAGCCGCAAATTCAGGAAGTCCTCGGCATAGACGAGCGCGGGCACGACTACTTCTTACAAATTACCGACGCCCGTCCCGACACAGGCGGACTTTCCGGCGCAACGCCGGGCGAGGCAGTCTCGTGGGGCAAGGTCGATCCCGACCGTCTGCCCGACGCCGTCGTCTGCTACGTCGATGCGACGGTCGCGCTGCCCGTCATTACTGCATACGCTCTCGCACGCCACGAGCCGCGCGAGTTGAAACGGCTCTACGAGAGGCGCGGCGAGTTGATGAACCTGTTAATGGCGGAGTATGAAAAGTCTGAAAGGCGATGAAGGCGTGTTAATCGTGCTTCGCTAATCGTCAATTGTGAATAGGAAGATAGGGTTCCAGATCACGATTGACGATTGACGATTGACGATTCACGAAGCACACAATGGGTAAAAAGGTGACGGACGATCAGCCGCGCGTCTATTTCGACTGCTCGAAGTGTCCCGGCTACTGCTGCTCGATCTACGAGCGCGTGCAGGTGACGAAGCGCGACATCAACCGGCTGGCGAAACACTTCGGCGTCTCTTACGAGACCGCCTACCGCCGCTACACGAAGAACTGGGAGAAGGAGCGCGTGCTCAAGCGCACGCCCGATCCAGTCCTCGGCGAGGCGTGCCAGTTTCTCGATCCTGTGAAGCGCAACTGCACGATCTATCTGTCGCGCCCGAACGTCTGCCGTGAGTACCCAGACCGCGCGCGCTGCGTCTATTACGACGTTATCCAGTTCGAGCGCGGGCAGCAGAACGACGTGAGCGTGCTGCCGCTCGTGCAGATCACTTTCCGCGAGACGAAGAAGCGCGAGGGCGCTGACACCGCGTCGGGCGAGCGGGTCTGGGAGTGGACACCTGAAAAGCCGTGAACCGTCAATCGTGAATAGTTCAAATTCGATTTCTACGATTCACGATTGACGATTGACGATTGACGAGCCGGAGGCTTGAGATGGAAGAGTTTCTGTCGAAGATGACGGGGCAGGGGATTGACGTGTACTGCGGCAACGCGCGGTTGCGCGGCGAGGTGTTGAAGGCCGCAGGGGGCATCCTCTATTTGAAGGACGACGAGGGGCAATTGTGCTACGTCGTCATCGAAAAGATCGTCGCCGTGTGGGAGGCGAAGGACTCGGAGCACCGCGCCGGTTTCGTCGCGGGCAAGCTCAAGTGAGTCCGCGCTGACACTTGCGTGGGAGGACTGCCACCTGTCGGGGGCGCAGCGCCGCGCTGTGCGTGGAATCCGTGGCGCGCGAAAACTTTAAGAGCCGACTCCCTCACTGCGAGGGAGTCGGCTCTTGAATTTCTCAAACTGTCTCGCCGGGACTATTCGGCGACGAAGGGCGTGGGGAGCGGGATGCGCCGGTAGCCGACGATGCGGCTCGTCCAGTAGTCGTTGAAGGGCGTGTACTGTACGCCGTGGCTCGAAGAGGCTTGGTAGAAGCCGTTGGCGTCGGCGACGATGCCGACGTGCTTGAGGTTGTTGAAGAAGACGAGCGTGCCGAACTGCCGCTGCTCGCTCTCGCCGACCGGCACGAACTCGTCCCACATGGTGCGCGCACTCACGCGCTGAAACTGCACGCCCGCCGACTGGAAGGCGCTCCACACGAAGCCCGAACAGTCGAAGACGTTCGGCCCCGAAGCGCCGTAAACGTAGGGCGCGCCGAGCCGGTCTTCGATGGCATTGAGCAGTTGGCGGTTGAACTGGAAGAGGCGCGAGACGTTAGCGTGCGGCGCGACGATCTCCGGTTTCGCGACGTCCGGCATCGCGGGCGCGGCTTCGGAGACCAGGTACACGTCAGTTTCAAGGCGCGGCGAGCCGTCGGGCTGCGCGTTCGAGATGACCTGGCGCGGGCGTGCAACGTCCGACTGTGCAGAGGCGCTTGCGGCGAGTGTGCAGAGAGCGAGGCAGACTGCCAGCGCAAGGGGGAACTTATTCAGAGACATAGACCGGGGG
>JBJMGS010000266.1:0-30801 GCA_045807785.1 Pyrinomonadaceae bacterium | reverse complement strand
CGCCGCCCTCTTGTTGCTACGAACGTTTCGGTTAGCGCGCGGGCGTGGCGAGGTGTTCGCGGAAGAAGGCGAGCGTGCGCCGCCCTGCGTCTGCCGCCGCCTGCGGGTCGTAGGCTTCCGGGCGCGCGTCGTTGAAGAAGGCGTGACCCGCGTTCGCGTAGATGTGCATCTCGGCGCTCTTACCGTGTTCCTTCAACTCCGCTTCGAGCGCGCGCACCTTGTCGGGCGTCACCATCTCGTCGCGCTCGCCGAAGAAGCCGAGGACGGGCGCGCGCAAGCGGTCGAAGTCCGGGCGCACCTTCGGGTGGATGCCGTAGAAGACGACGCACGCGCCGACCCGCTCGTTCTTCGACGCCGCGTAGAGTGAGAGCGCGCCGCCCATGCAGAAGCCGACCGTGCCGACCGAATCAGCGGTCGTCGCCGGGTGCGCGAGCAGGAACTCGACCGCGCCGCGCAAATCTCGCTCCGCCTCGTCGATGTCGAGAGCCATCATCAGCTACCCCGCCTCGTCGGGCGAGGTGGTCGAGCGACCGTGGTAGAGATCGGGCGCGAGCGCGACGAACCCTTCCGCCGCGAACCTGTCGGCCAACTGCTTGATGTGCGGCACGAGGCCCCAATACTCCTGTATGACGACGACCCCGGCGCCGCCGCCTGACTCCGGGACTGACAGATACCCTTCCGTCTCGCCGCCGTTACTCGCGAACTTCACCATCTCGCTCGACATGACACGCACACTCCCCCTCAAATCATTTTGTTCGGAACGCGCGCCATCATAACACTTCCGCGCCGCGCGCGGGCGACGCGGGGCGAGGCGCGTCGCGTTCCGGCGCGGCTTGACTTGCTCGCCGGCGATTGCGAATAATGTGCGTTCGAAACGCGGACTGGTTGTGTCGTTCGCCGTGCCCCTCGCACCCGTCTTCATACCCCGTCTAAATTTTTTGCCACTAAGCGCGCGCCCGCTCGTTTAAGCTCACGCGGGCGTCCACGGTTCCAGGCCCCGAACTCCTCAGAGGTACAAAACAATGTTCTACCGTCAACTCCTCCAGGCGGCGTGCGCGCTCGCCCTCGTCTCTCTGTGCGTCTTCTCTGCCCGCGCGTCGGGCGGCGACATCGCGGGCACGGTCACAGACCCGATGGGCGCGGTCGTCTCCGGCGCGCAGGTCACGGCGACCGACGCGGCGACGCAGAAGAGCGCGACCGCCACGACCGATGCGCAGGGCCGTTACAAAATTTCGAGCCTGCCCGCGGGCACCTACGTCGTCGCGGTCACGGCGCAGGGCTTCGCCGAAACCAGACAGGAGGGCGTGCGCGTCGAGGACGGCAAGACCGCGACCGCGAACGTGCAGATGAGACTCCCGGCGGTCGAGGGCGGGAGCGTCAACGTCTCGGCGAAGCCGGGCAAGGTCGGCGGCGGCGACGAGACCTATCAACTGCTGCGTCACCAGGCGGCTTCGCCCGCCGAGTTCACGAGCGTCGCCGCCGTCAACAACCTCGTCCTCAAGCGCGACGCCGCGACGTTCACCCTGAAGAGCGGCGAGCTTTACTTCCTCGCGCCGGTCGAGGATCGCACGGTCGGCGCGGTCTTCGTCGGCGAGGGCGAGTTCGCGCTCACGCCGCCCATCGACTGCGAGAAGCACAGCCTCTCGATCTTCACGGGCGAGCCGTCGATCACGGAGCAGTTCACGAAGCTGACTCTGCGCTTCACGGACAAGACTTTCGAGGAGGTCAAGGCTTCGCCCAACGTGAAATTGGCGTCAGGCGGCGCGGACGCGCAGCACGCCAGAGACATTTTCCATGACAACGAGTCGCTCTTGCGCAAAGAGCTGCGCACGAACATGGAGCTGCGCACGCTCGTCGATCTGCACACGCCGGAGCGACCCGGCTTCTTCATCGCCTTCATCAACGGCAAGCGTTTCGAGAAGCTCATCTTCCAGATCGACCCGCTCGGCATTCCCGAAGTCTCGCCCGAAGAGGTCTTGCTTGCCAGCTACGGCGAGACGGACGGCGGCTACTGGACGGCGTTCCACCTCGCCGACCAGTACCGCACGGGCAAGGCTTCTTCGAGCGAGGAGCACCGCATCTACGACATCACGCACCACGAGATCGACGGCGCAATCTCGGGCACGAAGATCGCCGCCAACGACATCGTCACCTTCCGCGTCCTCCAACCGGGCGCGCGCGTGTTGCCGTTCGATCTCTTCCCCAGTTTGCGCGTCGCGCGCGTCCGCGACGAGCAGGGGCGCGAGCTGACTTTCGTGCAGGAGGGCAAAGACCGCGACGCCGACTTCGGCGTCATCTATCCAGAGCCGCTTGAGGCGGGCAAGACCTACAAGCTGACCGTCGAGTACGCGGGCGGCGACGCCCTCTCCGATCTCGGCGGCGGCAACTTCTACCTCGGGCCGCGGCTCACTTGGTATCCGAACAACTACGGCACGCAGTTCGGCGACCGCGCCACCTTCAACGTCACGATGCGCTACCCTTCGGGCAAGATGTTCGTCGGCACGGGCGCGCCGTCGGCGCCGGACGGGCGGGACGGCGACATCGCCGTGGCGAGGTGGTCGAGCGGAGAGACGGAACTCGCCGTCGCCGGGTTCAACTACGGTCGGTTCAAGAAGAAGGAGCAGCTCGACTCCGACACCGGCTACCAAATAGAGTTCTATGCCAACGAGGACTTGCCCAACTTCATGCGGGGCGCGGCGCAGGTCGGCTCGATGTCCACGACCGGCATGGCTGATACGGCCATCGCCGACGCCGAGAACTCGACGCGCATCTACAACGCCTACTTCGGCAAGCTCCCCTACAAGCGGCTCGCCATGACACAGCAGCCCGCGGGCAACTTCGGCCAGGCGTGGCCGACGCTCGTCTACATGCCCTTCACCGCCTTCATGGACTCGACGCAGCGCTTTATGGCGACCGGCTCGGCGCAGTTCGCGGGAGACGACTTCTGGCGCTACGTCGGGCCGCACGAGATCGCGCACCAGTGGTGGGGGCACACGGTCGGCTGGAAGTCGTACCGCGATCAGTGGATGAGCGAGGGCTTCGCCGAGTTCTCCGCCTCGCTGTTCGCACAGTTGACGCGCGGCAACGACAAGTTCAAGGAGTTCTGGGACGACCAGCGCCAACTGATCATCCAGGCGCGCCCGCAGACCCACGACCGCAAGCCCTACACGGTCGGGCCCGTGACGCAAGGATATCGTCTCAACAGCGGCAAGACCGGCGGCGTCGCGCGCTTCTCGATCTACCCGAAGGGCGCGTTCATCCTCCACATGCTGCGCCAGATGATGTTCGACTCGCATCATGGTGGGGATCAGCGCTTCATGGAGATGATGCAGGACTTCATCAAGACGAACTACAACAAGGACGTTTCGACCGAGGACTTCAAAGCGGCGGTTGAGCGTCACATGACGAAGGAGATGGACATCGAGGGCAACGGCCGCATGGACTGGTTCTTCGACGAGTGGGTGTACGGCACTGAGATTCCGACCTACCGCTTCGAGTACGAGATCAACGGTAACAACTTCACCGGGCGCGTCACGCAGTCCGGCGTCTCAGACCACTTCTCGATGCGCGTGCCCGTCTATCTCGATTTCGGCAAGGGCTGGGTCAGGCTCGGCTCGGCGAACATCACCGGCAACCACACGGTCGAGCTGCCGAACATCCCGCTCCCCCAAGCTCCGCACAAGGCTGCCATCGCCGCCCTCGACGACGTGCTCGCGCTCAACGTGGAGAACGTGAAAAAGTAGGGTGACGGGCGTCGGGTGACAGGTGCCGGGTATAAGTCAAAGGGATCAAGTCGAACGCGGACGAAGTCCATTCAACTCTCCCACGCGCGTCGCCTGACGTCCGTCCCGGACGCCCGACACCTGTCACCAGACACCCGTCACCTGACTTGTCACTTGTCACCCGCCTCGCTTCCGTCTTATCATGCGCGGGCATAGGGCAGTAGCCTCGGGTTCCCGTCTTCCAGAGCCAGCCTCTTGCTTACTGCTAACTTTCATTTCCAGACCGGGCGCACGGGGAGCGCCGGGCGACCCAACAACTTTCATCGCGCCTCGGCGGAGCACGAAGGCGTCCGACCGAAATCTTCAGCGAGAACTTTCAGCGGAGGGTAAATCGAGATGTTCAGACCGGGGAAACCGAAAGACGAGCCGGAGCCGCAGCCGCAGCAGCCGCACGCGCAGCCGCCGCAACCCGCCTCGGCGAACGAAGACACACAGCAGCGCCGACTCTCGTCGGAGCAGAACTCTTCAACAGGAGTGAGAGGGAGCATGAACGACGGACAACCGAACTCGGGGAAAGCCTACACGGAATCTGACGCGCTCGCGCGCGACATCAAAGAGGGCACGCTCACAGGCTTCGTCGGCAACGGCACGAACATGACCGGCGAGGCGAACTTCAAAGGGATGCTGCGCGTGGACGGCCACCTTTCGGGTCGCGTCTCGTCGCAGGACGGAACCTTGATCGTCTCGACGGGCGGGCAGGTTGACGCCAACGTCGAAGTCTCGGTCGCGCAAATCTTCGGCACTGTCAACGGCGACATCATCGCCACGAAGCGGCTCGAACTGGGTCGCGTCGCGAAGGTCACGGGCAACGTCCAGACACCCGCGCTCGTCATCGAGAGCGGCGCAATCTTCGAGGGCAGTTGCCGGATGCAGACGCTGCGCGACGAGCAGACGAAGGCCGAGACGCGCGGCACTGCGTCGGCGACCGCGCCCGGCGCGTTGGGCGGCAACGGCAAGACCGACGCCACGAAGCCCACGACCGGCGGCCCTTCAACCTCGCCCGCCCCATCTGCCCCGTCTGCTTCGCCCGCTTCGCCCACGGCGACGGGCGGCGCGTCGTCCGCCGCATCCACGTCTCCCGGCACGCCCGGCGCGCAGAAGTCTCCGACCTCGATGCCCTAAAGAGGGCGCGGCGTGAACTGAAAACGGAAAGCAGTGTCCGGGGCCTTCGGCGCGCCGGACACTGCTTTCCATTTTTTGCGCCCGAAGGATCGCGTGGTTTTGAAAACTTGAGAGCCGCGAAAGGGAGAGTCGAAATCTCTTCGGTCAGTCTTTCGCGCTCGCCGCCTGCGCCATCGGCTTCCACTCGCCCGACTGGATGAACGCCGCCCAGTAGAAAGGGTGGCTGCGGTCGCCCGCCTTGCGCCCGCCCAACTCGGCGGCGATGCCGCGCTGCGTGGAACCCGACGTCTGCCCCGCCCCTCTGAGCATTTCGAGCTGCACTTCACGAAGCCCCTCGCTCCGGCCAG
This sequence comes from Pyrinomonadaceae bacterium, assembly GCA_045807785.1. Classification (GTDB taxonomy): domain Bacteria; phylum Acidobacteriota; class Blastocatellia; order Pyrinomonadales; family Pyrinomonadaceae; genus JAIVGV01. The sequence continues at coordinate 25,550 of JBJMGS010000266.1, read as the reverse complement.
CACCCGCTTGCAAGTGGCGGTAGTAGGCGATCATCAGATCGCGCGTCGCCTCGTCTGAGACCTGCCACAGACTCATCACCTGACTCTCGCTTCCCGCCAGCACGAGCGCACGGCGCAGGCCGTACACTCCTTCGCCATTCTTGACCTCGCCGACGCCCGTCTCGCACGCCGAGAGGACGACGAGGCGCGTGCCCCACAGGTCGAGCCCGGCGGCTTCGTAGGCGGTCAGGATGCCGTCCTCGCTCGCGCCGTCGCCACGCCGGTTTGCGCCCGCCAGCACGAGGCCGGAGCGCAGCAGAGGGTTCTCGCCGGGCACAACACCCGGCCCGCCGCCGAGACCGAGCCCGCGCGTCGCGTCCGGCCCCGCAGGCTTCTGGTCTGGGAGAAAGAAGCCGTGCGTGGCGACGTGCAGCACGCTCGGCGCGGTGACACGCTTGAGCGCCGCTTCGGAGGCCGCCGCGCCCGTCAACACCTGCGCGCCCGGCAGGATCGTCGAGAGCGCCTGCGCCTCGGCTGCCGTGCCCGGCAGCGGCGCAAACTGCATCGCGGCGAGATCGTCCGAGCGGCGAGCGGCCTGCGCGCCGCCCCCGCCGTCGAAGGCTGGGTTGGCGAGGACGACCGCCTCTCCGCGCGGCGGGGCGCTCACCTGCAGCCGCAGCAAATCGCGCCCGCTCGTCAGGTAGTTGATGGAATAACTCTCGACGAGGTACTTGCCCCCTTCGTCCACGAGCGCGGCGAAGGGCACGAGGTTTAGCGCGCCGTCGGGCGAGACGAAGACTGTGCGCCGCGCGCCGAGCAGTCGGCGCACGGGGCGCATGATCAACTCGTCAAGCGCGCGCGCGGCTGGCTTCGGATCGTTGCCGGGCCTGACGAGCAGAGCGCGCAGCGCCGACGCGGCGCTCTCTACCCGCGCTGCCTCGCCCAAGTCGGCCCAGCGCACCGCGCCCCCTTCGTCGAGCACGTAGGCCGCGTAGCGCGGCGCGCCCCAGCGCTCGGCGCTCGTGCGCGCGCGGTGGTTGAACGGGCGGAAGATCGTATACTCGACGAGCGCCGCGCCCGACGGCAGCGCCGCGCGCACGCGCTCGATCGAGACTGGCTGCGACTGCGCGCGGAAGGCCGCGCTGCGCGCGCTCACCTCCTGCTCAAGCCGCTCGATCTCCGTGCCGAGTCGCGCCTCTTCGGCACGTCGCGCGTCGCCCGCCGCCGCTGTCCCCTCGCCCTCCATCGTCAGGCGCGCGAGTTCGGCGCGCGCGGCGGCGAGACTGTCGAGCAGCTTCTGATCCGCGGGCTTGAGTCGGCGGCGCAGGGCGGCGATCTGGTCGGAGACCACGTCGAGCACGCGACCTTTGCGCCGCAGCACGGTGGTGAGCGCGAGGGCGGCGGCGCGCGTGTCCGTCGGCGCGCCCGTCATATGGAAAGACACGATGGCGTCGGTCTCCGCGGCAAGCGTCGCCATGTAGAGTCGCTTCTGCTGCTCGGAGCCGACCGTGAGCACCGTGGCGACGTGCCGCTCGCGTATGTCTGCGGCGCGCACGAGCGCCGCGAGAGCGCGCGGGGTGTCGCCTTCGGCCCAGTAGGTCGTCGCGAGGTTGTTCAGCTGATCTGCGATCTGCGGGTGATCTGGGCCGAGCGACTTCTCGGCGATAGCGAGCGCGCGGCTGTAGAGCGCCTCCTCCTCTCGCGGCGCGCCGCGCAGGTAGGCGAGGCGTCCGAGCGCGTTGAGGATGAGCGCCATGTCCGGGTGATCGGGCCCAAGCGACTTCTCCGTGATGGCGAGCGCACGGCGCAGCAGCGCCTCGGCGCGCGCCGCCTCGCCGCGCTCGCCGAGCACCGTGGCGAGGTTGTTGAGCGTCGTCGCCACGAGCGCGTGCTCAGCGCCGACCGACTTCTCCTCGGCGGCGAGCGCGCGCTCGTAGAGAGCCTCGGCCTGTTTCGAGTCGTTGCGCTGGTCGGAGAGATAGGCGAGGTTGTTCAGGACGGAGGCGACCTCGGAACTCTCTGGGCCGAGCGCGCGCTCGCGGATCGAGAGCGCGCGGCGCAGCAGAGTCTCGGCGCGGTCTAGATCGCCGCGCTCGATGTAGAGCAGCGCGAGGCTGTTGAGCGCGATGGAGACGTCCAGGTGATCCGCGCCGAGCTTCTTTTCGAGGATGGCGAGCGCGCGTGTGAGCAGCGGTTCGGCGCGCACCGTGTCGCCCTTCGTGCGGTAGAGCACGGCGAGGTTGTTGAGCGAGGTGGCGACGAGGGGGTCTTCCGCGCCGAGCTGTTTTTCGGTGATCGCGAGCGCGCGCAGGTAGAGACGCTCGGCCTCGTCGTAGCTGCCGCGTTCCTGATCGATGAAGGCGAGGTTGTTGAGCGTGAGCGCGACGAAGAGGTGTTCGGGGCCGAGCGCGCGCTCGTGGATCGAGAGGGCGCGGCGCAGTAGCCCTTCGGCTTCGCGGTAGGAGCCGAGCTGGTTGTAGTAGGCGGCGAGACTGTAGAGCGTCACGCCGACGCTCGCGTTGTCGGGGCCGAGCGCTTTCGTCTGGATGTCGAGCGCGCGCCGGTAGAGCGCAAGCACCTGAGCGGCGTCGCCGCGCGCGGCGTGAACGCGTGCGAGCGTCGTCAGGGTCATCGCCAGATCGGCATGCTCCGGCCCCTCGAGGCGCTCGCGGAGCGCGAGCGCGCGCTCGGCCTCAGTCTGTGCGCGCGCCGTCTCGTTCTGCTTGAGGTGTTCGAGCGCGAGGAAGTCGAGCGCCATGGCGGCGAGCAGAGTGTCCGCGCCGCCCGACTTTTCGACGAGCGCGAGAGCACGCTCCATCAGCCCAACCGCCTCCCCCACGCGCCCTTCGGCGTCGGCCTTGAGCGACTGTTGGAATAGATCCAGAACTGAGTCTTGCGGGGTAGCGGCTGCCGGCGGCTGTGCGGACTGTGCGCGCAGGAGGAGAGGCGCGCAGGGCGAGAGGCAGGCGGCGAGCGCGAGCGCGACGAGCGAGTGCCAATTCTTTCCGCGGATCATAATCGTTAGCGGCGCCGAAGGCGGGACCATCATAACACCCGCGCGCGGTCGGCTCACTCCCACCGCGCGCTCCCCCGTCAAGCGTGACGGCGCTCACTTCACGAAGCGCCCGCCTGCTGCTACAATCGTCCCCTTGTTCGCCGTGTGTTGAACACCCCCAATCATTCCACCGAGACTGAAGAAGGATTTATCGAGAGCCATGAGCACAGTCATCGACCCGCCCGCCGCCGAAACCATCGAAAAGCAGTTTGAAGAAGTCGAGACCGTCACCATCCGCTTCGCCGGCGATTCCGGCGACGGGATGCAGTTGACGGGCACGCAGTTCACGAACACCTCCGCCGTGCTCGGCAACGACATCTCGACGCTTCCCGATTTCCCCGCAGAGATTCGCGCGCCCGCAGGGAGTTTGCCCGGCGTCTCCGGCTTCCAGTTGAACTTCTCGTCGGAAGACATCCGCACGCCCGGCGATCAGCCGAACGTGCTCGTCGCGATGAACCCGGCGGCGCTGAAAGTGAACCTGCCCGATCTGGAAGAGGGCGGCACCGTCATCATCAACACCGACGAGTTCAATAAGGAGAACCTGAAGAAGGCGGCTTACGCGGTGAACCCGCTCGAAGACGACACGCTGAAAGGCTACCGCGTCCACCGGCTCCCGATCACGACGCTGAATTTGCGCGCGCTGCAACAGGCGGAAGTGAAACTGACGCGCAAGGAGATGGATCGCTGCAAGAACTTCTTCGCGCTCGGCGTGCTCTACTGGCTCTACGACCGCCCTTCGGAGCAGACGCTCAACTGGATCGACGCCAAATTCAAGAAGACTCCCGAAGTCGCGCGCGCCAACGTTGTCGCCTTGAAGACCGGCTACAACTTCGCCGACACGACCGAAGTCTTCACGACGCACTACACCGTCAAGAAGGCGAAGATCGCGCCCGGCAAGTACCGCAAGATCACTGGTAACGAGGCGACCGCCATCGGCTTCGTCGCGGCGGCTGAGCTGGCGGGACGCCCCTTGTTCTACGGCTCTTACCCGATCACCCCCGCCTCGGATATTTTGCACGAGCTGGCGCGCCACAAGAATTTCGGCGTCAAGACGTTTCAGGCCGAAGACGAGATCGCGGCGGTCTGCTCAGCCATCGGCGCGGCGTTCGCGGGGCACGTCGGCTTGACCGGCACTTCCGGCCCCGGCGTCGCCCTGAAGCAGGAGGCGATCGGGCTCGCCGTGATGACGGAACTCCCGCTCGTCATCGTCAACGTGCAGCGCGGCGGCCCTTCGACGGGCTTGCCGACCAAAACCGAGCAGGCCGATCTCTTCCAGGCGGTCTGGGGGCGAAACGGCGAGTGCCCGGCCATCGTCATCGCGCCCGCCACGCCCGCCGACTGCTTCAACATGGCGATTGAGGCGGTGCGCCTCGCGTTCAAGTACATGACGCCGGTCTTTTATCTTTCGGACGGCTACCTCGCCAACGGCGCGGAGCCGTGGGCGGTGCCGGCGATCGCGGACTTGCCGAAGATCGAGGTGACGTTCGCCACCGACCCCGAAAACTTCCTGCCCTACGCGCGCGACGAGCAGACCTTGTCGCGCCCCTACGCGCTGCCCGGCACGCCGGGCTTAGAGCACCGCATCGGCGGCATCGAGAAGCAGCACGAGACGGGCAACGTCAACTACGAACCCGAAAACCACCACTTCATGGTCTTGATGCGGCAGGCGAAAGTTGACCGCGCCGCGCAGGACATCCCCGACGTGGAAGTCTTCGGCGAGAAGACCGGCAAGGTCTTGGTGCTCGGCTGGGGCTCGACCTATGGCTCGATCACTTCGGCGGTCGAGCGGATGCAGCGCGAGGGCAAGTCGGTCTCGTCGGCGCACCTGCGCCACTTGAACCCCTTCCCACGGAATTTGGGCGAAGTGCTCGCGGGGTTCGAGCGAGTGATCATTCCAGAGATGAATCTGGGCCAACTCGCCACAATGATCCGCGCGAAGTATCTCGTGGACGCCGTCGCCTTCTCGAAGGTCAAGGGCCGCCCCTTCCAGATTCGCGAGATCGTGCGCAAGGTCGAGGAGTATTTGTGAAGGGGCTGTTAGCTATTAGCTATTAGCTATTGGCTGTTAGCTAAGGGCTAACGGCTAAAAGCTAATAGCTAACAAAGTTCATACGAGGTCATAAAAAAGATGAGCGCAAATGGTAACGGGACGAACGGAAACGGTTCTGGGATTACAGACGCGGAGGCGCAGGGGATCGGCGGGAACGCGAGCGGCGCGGGGCCTTCGCCTGAGAGCGAGCCGGGCTCGGTCGTGGCGGGAGAGGTTGCGCCGCCGCCCGCGCAGTTGAAGAAGGCCGACTTCGTCTCGGGACAGGAAGTGCGCTGGTGTCCGGGCTGCGGCGACTATTCGATCCTGAACAACGTGCAGAAGGTGATGCCGGAACTCGGCGTCCCGCGCGAGAAGATCGTCTTCGTCAGTGGGATCGGCTGCTCGTCGCGCTTCCCCTACTACATGAACACCTACGGCTTCCACTCGATCCACGGGCGCGCGCCGGCGGTGGCGACCGGCATCAAGGCGTCGAACCCCGACTTGTCGGTGTGGGTCATCACGGGCGACGGCGACGCCCTCTCCATCGGTGGCAACCACTTCATCCACGCCATCCGCCGCAACCTCGACATCAACTACATCCTCTTCAACAACCGCATCTACGGCTTGACGAAGGGGCAGTACTCGCCGACCTCGGAGTTCGGCAAGCGCACGAAGTCCACGCCGATGGGCGCGATTGACTACCCGATCAACCCGCTCTCGCTCGCCATCGCCTCGGAGGCGACCTTCGTTGCGCGCTCACTCGACATCGACGTCAAGCACCTCGGCGCGACCATCGAGGCGGCGGCGCGGCACAAGGGCATCTCATTCATCGAGGTCTATCAGAACTGCAACATCTTCAACGACGGCGCGTTCGAATACTTCACCGACCGGCAGGTGCGCTCCGACAACATGATCTACCTCGAGCACGGCAAGCCAATGGTCTTCGGCAAGAACCGCGACCGGGGCATCCGCATGAACGGCGCGCACCCGGAAGTGATCCAGCTCGGCGGCGAGTCGAACTTAACCGAGAACGACTGCCTCGTCCACGACACGCACCTCGCCGACCCTTCGGTCGCCTTCATGCTCGCGCGCATGGAGCAGCCCCTCTTCCCCCAGCCCGTCGGCGTCTTCCGCGAAGTCCGGCGCGAGACCTACGAAGACCTCCTCGTCGCCCAGATCGACGCCGCCGTCGCGCAGAAGGGCGCAGGGAACTTAGAGAAGCTCATCAACAGCGGCGACACCTGGGTCGTCGAATAGTCGAGAACGCTAACACCTAAAGAAGTGAAAAGAGGGAGCAGCCGAATTGCTGACTCCCTCTTCCACTTTCATAGCGAGCCACGGAGAGACAAACGCCGACACGTCCCGCGCTGCAAAAAGCGATAAGTCCTCACTCTGTTGTTTCCGCCACGCACCTGACAGGAGCCGCTGCGCGCGCGTTAGGTAAGGATGCACGGGCGGGAGACGCCGCTGCGCAGGCGTCAGGGGCGGCTGCGCGCGTCACAGGCGAGGGTGCGCACGGGAGAGAGAAGGCTGCGCGCGGTGCAGATGTGGCTGCGCGGGTAAAACCTGCGGCTGCGCACGTGAGAGGGGCGGATGCGCGGGCGAAAGATACGGATGCGCAGATGAAAGCTCAGGATGCGCGGCGCACAGACGCCGCTGAGCGTGGCGCAGGGAGGGATGAGCGATAGCTTTGGATGCGCCGGTGACAGATGCGGCTGAGCGCGTGAGAGATTCGGATGAGCGGGCGAAAGTGGAGGATGAGCGGGCTTTTCTGGGGGTTTTAGCCGGTTTTGCCCTTCTTTGCCTGACGCTGCTTGAAGACGCGCTCGCCGCCGGACTCGCCGAGTTTGGTGCCGGTGGGGGCGGCGGCGGAGACGGAGGGGGAGTTCGAGCGTGGGCGGGCGGCGTTCGCGCCGGTTTGCTGGGCCGAGTCGTCGGCGAAGAACTTGTTGGCGTCTTTGCGGCGACCGCGCGCGGCAGGCGTCGCGGACTTCTCCTGCTCCTGCTTGGCGGGCGTGTTCATGCTGCGCGAGTCGCCCATCTGCTGCCCGCGCCGCACGGCGGGAGCGCCCGCCTTGCCCTGTGCCTTCTTCGTCGCCATCTCTTTCGTGTCTCCCCCTCGATGATTACTTGCCGCGCACGCTCACGGGCTCGGGCTGCGGCTGATGCTGTGCCTGCTCACGCGCGGCGGCGTCGGGCGCGGCGGCGGCGGGCGGCGGGTCGGCGACGAGCCGGTCGAGCGCGGCGTCGAGCGCCTCGCTGATGCGCGAGACGAGGACGATCTCCAGCTCGCGCCGCACCTCTTCGGGGATTTCTTCGACGTCGCCCTCGTTCTTCGCCGGCAGAATGATCCGGCGCACGCCCGCGCGGTGCGCCGCCAGCACCTTCTCCTTGATGCCGCCGACGGGGAAGACCAGACCTGAGAGAGTGATCTCGCCCGTCATCGACGTGTTGTGGTTGACGCGCCGGCCCGTGAAGAGCGACGCGAGCGCGGCGGTCATCGCGACGCCTGCCGAGGGGCCATCCTTCGGGATCGCGCCCGCGGGCACGTGCAGGTGTACGCCGTAGGATTTGAACATATCCGGCGAGATGCCGAACTCCGAGGCGTGCGACCACAGATAAGACCTTGCCGCGCGCGCCGACTCCTGCATCACCTCGCCCAACTGCCCCGTCAGCGTCAGCCCAGACCCGCCGGGCAAAAGCGTCGCCTCGATGAAAAGTATCTGCCCGCCCGCTTCAGTCCAGGCCATGCCGGTGGCGACGCCCGCCGGCAGCTCTTTGCGCGCCTCTTCCGGGTAGAAGTGCGGCGCGCCGAGCAGCTCCTTGATGTCGGCGGCATCGACCTTCACCGACGTCGCCTGACCGAGCGCGATCCGCAGCGCGACCTTGCGCGCCACGCTCCCCACGGATCGCTCCAACTGGCGCACGCCCGCCTCGCGCGTGTAGCGCGCCGCGATGAGCATGATCGCCTCGTCCGTGATCGAGAACTGCGCGGGCTGCAACCCGCTCTCGGTCGTCTGTCGCGGGACGAGGTACTGCCGCGCGATGTGCAGCTTCTCCTGATCGCTGTAACCGGCGAGCGCGATGATCTCCATGCGGTCGCGCAAGGGCGTCGGGATCGGCCCCAACTGGTTCGCCGTCGCGATGAAGAAGACCTTCGAGAGATCGAAGGGCAGATCGAGATAGTGATCTTGAAACGTCGAGTTCTGCTGCGGGTCGAGAATCTCTAGGAGCGCCGCGCTGGGATCGCCCCGGTAGTCGTTTCCCAGCTTGTCAATCTCGTCGAGCATCATCACGGGGTTGTTCACCCCGGCGCGGCGGATCGACTGAATGACGCGGCCTGGCATCGCGCCGACGTAAGTCCGCCGGTGGCCGCGCAGCTCCGCCTCGTCGCGCACGCCGCCCAGGGACAGACGCTCGAACTGACGACCGAGCGCGCGCGCGATGGAACGACCCAGAGAAGTTTTGCCGACGCCGGGCGGCCCGACGAAGCAGAGGATCGGCGACTTCGAGTCGGGCCGGAGCTTCACCACGGCGAGCTGTTCGAGGATGCGATCCTTGATGTCTTCCAGCCCGTAGTGATCCTCGTCGAGGATGCGCCGCGCCTCCGCCAGATCGAGCTTGTCCTCGGAAGACTTCTTCCAAGGCAGCTCCAACACATATTCGAGGTAAGTGCGGATGACGTGGTAGTCGGGCGCAGCCGAAGGCAAACGCTCCATGCGCTTCAGCTCGCGGTCGGCTTCCTTACGCACTTCGTCGGGCAGGTCTGCGGCGGCGAGCCGCTCGCGCAGTTGACTGGCTTCCGCCTCCTCGCCGCCCTCGTCGTCGCCCAACTCCTTCTGGATCGCCTTCATCTGCTGGCGCAGAACGTAGTCGCGCTGCGCCTTGTTCATCTCGGTCTGGGCTTCGGTGGCGATGCGCGATCTGATCTGCAAAATCTCGACCTCGCGCGCCAGCCGCGCGTGCGCGAGCCGGAGCAGACGGTCAACCGTGTTCGACTCAAGCATCGCCTGCTCCTGATCGACGCCGAGCGTGAGGATCGAGGCGAGGAAGTAGGCGACCTGCACGGGGTCTTGAGCGCCGACGACCGCCGCGCGCACTTCCGGCGGCACGCTCGGCATCAACGCGAGCGCGCGCTCGACCAGGGTCTGCACGTTGCGCTTCAAAGCCTCGACCTCTTCGGCGTCCTCGACTTCGAGCGGCGCGAGAATCTGCACCCGCGCGCGCAGGTGCGGATCGGTCTGCGTCCACTCGACGACCTTCACGCGCTCCGTCCCCTGCACGATGATCTGGAGCGCGTCGTCGCCGCGGAACATCCGCTTGACCATGACGAGCGTGCCCACGTCGTACATGTCCGAGGGCACGGCTTCATCTTCCGCCACCTTGTCTGGGCGGACGCTGACGCAAGCCAGGAGTTTTTCGGGATGACCGAGCGCCGCCTCGACGCCCGCGACCGAGCGCGCTCTACCGGCGGCGAGCGGCACGACCGTGCCCGGAAAGAGCGTCGTGTTCAAGAGCGGCAGCACGGCGATCTCGAAGGGCTCGCCGACGGTGCGCGCCGGTCGGTTCGGCTCAGCGGGCGCGGCCTGTTCGTCCGCACCGGGCGTCGTAAAGTTGTTCTGATTCTCGACCATGAGCAGTTCTCAGTTTTCGGTTTTCAGTTTTCAGCTTCCGGCAATGAGCCTTCAGTGTTCGGGGGCGTGCGGATCGCGTGGGGCTGTCACCGTCGGCTGGCGCGCGCCTTCGTCGCAGTCCGCCTCGCTGCTGTGTAGGTAGATGAGCAGGAAGCCGTCGCGGTAGTCGCGCTCGACGCGCGCGCCGTCAATCACGCAGGGGAAGCGCAGCGTCTTCTCGAAGCGACTGTAGGTGATTTCAAGTTGGTGGTAGGAGAGCGTCTCGGCGCAGAAGGCGTCGCGGCGGATGCCCTCGATGACGAGGACGCGATCCGCGATCGTGATCTCGACTTCTTCGGGGCTCACGCCCGCAAGATCGACCTTGACGAGCCAGCCCTCCTTGACCTGGTACACGTCCGCCGCGGGCGACCAGCGCCGCTCGGCGGGTCTCTGCCGCGAGCCCGCCGGCATCAAGCGGAGATAGCGTTCGATTGATCTTGCCATAAGAAAGCCGTTAGCGATTAGCGATTAGCGATTAGCCGCGGGCGTTTTGTTTTAGCTGAAAGCTAACAGCTAATCGCTAACAGCCCTGTCATCCAAAGACTCTGTTCCAGAACCCCTGACCGCTGGAAATCTCTTCGAGCGCCTCGGCGAGTTCGCGGTCGTCGTTGGTTTCGAGCGCGACGTCGGCCATCGAGATGATGCCGCGCAAGGTGCCGTCGCGATCCACGATGGGGATGCGGCGCACCTGCTTGTCGCCCATCTTGCGAATGGCGTCGATGACGCGGTCGTTCGGGTGCGCCGTGTGCACGTCCGCCGTCATGATCTCTTCGGCGCGCACCTCGCGCACGTCGCGCCCTTCGGCGACGGCGCGCACGGCGATGTCGCGATCCGTGATCAGGCCGACAAGCCGACCGTTGCCGTGGATGTCCGCGTTGATACGCCGCGCTTCGGGACTCTCGCCGACGGGCGCGGTGCTGACAGGCAGGACGGGCGCGACGGACGCAACGGGCGAAGCCGCATCGTTCGACGCATTCGCCGCCGCCGCCGAGGTTGACGTGCCCGTGTGGATCGGCGTCGTGCCGCGTTCGACGACGGGGATGACGCCCGTGTCCTCGTCGCGCATCATGCGCGCGACCTCGTCGAGCGTGGTCGCGCGCGTGGCGACCGTCACGTCGCGCGTCATGATGTCGCGGCAGCGGACGTGCGAGCGCGAGGTGCGCCCGCGTCGGTAGCCGCGCCGCGCGAAATACTCACGCCCCTCTTCCCAGAGCGAGCGTCCCTCGCGGTCGTCCGCGTAGCCGCGCCCCTCTTCCGGGCGTCGTCCGGCGCGCTCGTAGTCGGCGCTCTCGCCGCGCCGCCCGACGCGTCCGGTCGGGTAGTCGTTGCCGTAATAGTCGCGGTCGCGGTAACTGCGCGCTTCGTCGTAACCGCGCGCGTCGCCGTACTCGCGTGGGCGGTCGTCACCATAATCGCGCGGTGGGTGTTGTTCTTCGCGGCGCGCGTCCGGTCCACGGTCGCCGCCGCCGTAAGCCGAGTCGAACGGCTCCGCGCCGCGCCCGCCGTAGTAGCCGCGCTCGCGCGTCCGCCCCACGTCATCGCGCCGCGCGCCGTAGTAGTCGTCTCTGTCGTCGCGGTATCTCGACATGATCTCCTCCCCGATGATTCAGACGCCCGAAAGCGCGCGCTTTTCCGTCGCGGCTCGCGCCTTGGCGGCGGCGACTGAACTGACACGCCGACGCGGGGACGCGCGAGAGCCCGCTACTTTCGTTTCACTTCAAGGGGAACGCCGACGATTATAGAGGCAAACGCGAGAAAGTGGAAAGGGGGAGAAAGGAAGGATGAAGGATGAAGGATGAAAGGAAAGGGATGAGGGATGAGGGATGAAAGAGGGAGCGCTCAAGTCGAGCCGCCACGCATTCATCCTTCATCCTTCATCCTTCATCCTTTGCTTCACTGTCCCATCGTGATCTCGGCGACGAGCGTGACCTGCGAGCGTAGGGTGAGCGTGCCGATCTCGACAGGCGTCGGGACGGAGTTGGTTCCGGAGGAGCGCGCCATCGTCTCGGTCCTATAGATGGGAACGGGGCGCGGCTGCGTGCCCGCCTCCTGCACCTCGATGATGCGCGCGACGCGACCGCCTAGAGCCTGCGCGATGACCTGTGCCTTGCGCCTCGCCTCGCGCGTCGCCGCGGCGAGCGCCTCGTCGCGCGCCGTGCGATCCTGCCGCAGCGTGAACGACAAGTTGTCCACGTTGTTCGCGCCGGCGGCGGTCGCCGCGTCGATCACCGCGCCGACCTTCGACAGATCGGCGAGCGTCACGTTGACGCCGTTGCGCGCCTGATAGCTCTGGATGAGCGGCGGCTCGTTCTGCCGGTAGGTGTACTGCGGCTGCAAGCTGTAGCCGCTCGTCTCGACTTCGGCGCCCGCGCCCATCGCGGCTTTGACGGCGCGCACGACCGCGTCCGACTGTTGCGCGTTCTCCTGTTGTGCGGCGAGCGCCGTCCGCCCCTGCGTGACGACGGCGACCGTGATAAGCGCCGTGTCGGGTCGAGCGTGCACGGTCGCATCGCCCGACACGACGACCTGCGTCGCGCCCTGTGATTTGGTCTGCGCCGCCTGCGTCGCGCCCTCAGTCGCGCCATCGCCCGCGGGTCTCAGCGTGCGCGCCTCGAAGGGTGTGCCTTCCATCTGCGTCGTCACCACGTCGGCGCGCACCGTGCCGGTCGCCACGACGTCCGCGCCCTCGCGGAACCAAGACTCGTCTTTCCACTTGCCCGCGTTAATGAGCAGGTACTTCTGCTGCGGCGTGACGACGAGCCAGCCGCCCGCCTCGACCGTCCGCCCGATCCGACCGCGCACGGTGATTTCCGCCGCCGCCGCCGCGGAAACTAGCGCCAGACAGAGCGCGACGGCGCCCGCCGCCCTCGCCAACTTCGCCAAACCCTTCGTCAACATTGCTCTTCTCATTTTCTCTCCGCTCCTTTGGCCGAGACCTTATCACGTCCGCGCGCGCCCGTGGGAGAGTGGCCGACGCCTGCGGCGAGGGCGAAGCTTCGCGCCCACGTCAAAAGAACGCACGTGCGCGCCCGCGCTTGCGCGCGTTGCCGCGGCGCCCGCCGTTTTGTTACGCTCGCACACGCGATGCAATCCTTCGAGCCGGAGCCAGAGAACATCAAGCGACCCGCGCGTACGGGCGAACTCGTCACGGTCGGTCGCGCCGAGGACGTGCCCGCCGGGCGCGGCGCGACGGTCGAGCTGCAAGGCGGCGGCGAGCTCGCGCTCTACAACGTCGGAGGCGTGTTCTACGCCGTCGAAAACTTCTGCCCGCATCGCGGCGCGCCCTTAGCCGAAGGCACACTCTGCGACCACGCCGTCGAATGCGACTGGCACGGCTGGCGCTTCGACCTGCGCACCGGCGCCTGCCTCAACCGCGCGAGCGCGCCCCTACAGACCTACGAAGTCGTCGTCGAAGACGGCTGGATCAAGATCAAGGTCTAAACGATGAAGTCGGAAGGATGAACGATGAAGTGAAGACAGTCGCCTTCACTTCATCGTTCATCCTTCCGACTTCATCGTTTGTTTTTCAGCCGTCGCTGCCGATGGCTTCGACGGGGCAGGAGACGAGGGCTTCTTCGCAGAGGGCGCGCTCATCGTCCGAGGCGGGCTGGTGGTACACGTAGGAGTAGCCGCCGTGGTCGTTGCGCGTGAAGTTGTCGGGGGCGGTGTCGCGGCAGACGTCGCAGTCGATGCAGGCGCTATCGACGTAGTAGGTGCCGGGGACGTTCTCCGCGACCTTGTCGCTCGGGTCAGCCATAAAGAGGAAGGGAAAGCTGGCGATTAGCCATTAGCTATTAGCTATTAGCCAAACGGGAACAGCATGGCGCTCTTGCTAACAGCTAACAGCTAACAGCTAACAGCTCTGTTCATTTGATCGCCAGCATCCGGTCGAGGGCGACGCGCGCCCAGTCCGCCGTCTCTGCGGGCACGCTGATCTGGTTGACGACGACTCCGGCGACGAGCGACTCCAGCACCCACGCGAGGTTCTGCGGCGCGATGCGGTACATCGTCGCGCACATACAGAGGTCTGGTGCGAGCAGGCGAATCTCCCGGTCGGGGAAGCGCTTGATCAGACGGTCAACCAGATTCACTTCCGTCCCGATAGCCCACTTCGAGCCTGCGGGCGACTGCTCGATGGTCTTGATGATGAACTCGGTCGAGCCGTTCAAGTCGGACGCCTCGACGACGGCGCGCTCGCACTCCGGGTGGACGAGCACCTTGATCCCCGGCGTCTCTCTCCGCACTTGCTCGACGTGCCACAGGCGGAAGCGGCCGTGCACGGAGCAATGACCCTTCCACAGAATCAGACGCGCGCGGCGCAGCTCCTCCGGCGTGTTGCCACCCAGCTCTTTCGCCGGGTCCCACAAGACCATCTCGTCTAGAGGGATGCCGAACTTGACGCCGGTATTCCTGCCGAGGTGCTGATCTGGGAAGAAGAAAAGCTTGTCCGCTTCTTTAAGGCTCTGGTCGAAGAGCGGCACCGCGTTCGAAGAGGTGCAGACCACGCCGCCGTGGCGACCGCAGAAGGCTTTGATCGCGGCTGACGAGTTCATGTACGTGATCGGCATGACCTTGAAGTCGCCGATGACACCGATCCCGGTCAACTGATCCCACGCGTCTTCGACCTGTTCCGCCGTCGCCATGTCGGCCATCGAGCAGCCCGCGCCGAGGTCTGGGAGGATCACTTTCTGCGCGCCGGGCTTCAGGATGTCCGCCGACTCGGCCATGAAGTGGACGCCGCAGAAGACGATGTAGTCGGCTGCGGGGCGCGCCGAGAGGAGCTGGCAGAGCTTGAAAGAGTCGCCCGTGAAATCCGCGTGGGCGATGACATCGTCGCGCTGGTAGTGGTGGCCGAGGATGACGAGGCGCGTGCCGAGCGTGCGCCGCGCCGCCTCGATGCGCTCCGCCAACTCGCGCGCGTCGAGCCCGAAGTAGTCTTCGAGCGCAGGCGTCCTCTCCAAAGTTGCGACGGTCATCTTCGCTTTCTTCCTCCTCGTGGCGGCAGGCGCGCGATGCGTCGCCTGCGCGAAACAAAAACTATCTCACTTTGAGAAACTTGGCGCAAGCGCGGCGCGCGCCGTCTCGCGACGTGCAAAAATCTGCGCGCGGGCGGCGAGAAATTCGTCTCGCCCGCGCACAGATTTAGATGCGGTAGCCAACCGCGCAGTTTGTTATCTCGCCAACGACGCGCGCCCTCACCTCAAGGGTGCGTCATCTCTTCCGGCTTGACGTACTCGTCGAACTGCTCGCCGGTCAAGAGCCCCAGCTCGATAGCCGACTCGCGCAAACTGATGCCGCGCTTGTGCGCGTTCTTCGCGATGCGGGCGGCGTTGTCGTAGCCGACGTGGGGGTTCAGCGCCGTGACGAGCATCAGCGAGCCGCGCAGGTGAGAGTCGATCTGCGCGCGGTTCAGCTCGATCCCTTCGACGCAGAACTCGACGAAGCCGCGCGCCGCGTCCTTCAGCAGCCGCATCGAGTGGAGCAGGTTGTGGATCATGACGGGCTTGAAGACGTTCAGCTCGAAGTTGCCTTGCGAGCCCGCGAAGCCGATGGCCGCGTCGTTGCCCATCACCTGCGCCGCAACCATCGTCAACGCCTCCGACTGCGTCGGGTTGACCTTGCCCGGCATGATGGACGATCCCGGCTCGTTCTCCGGCAAGCTCAACTCGCCCAGACCGCAGCGTGGCCCCGAAGCGAGCCAGCGCACGTCGTTCGCGATCTTCATCAAAGACGCCGCCAAGGTTTTCAGCGCGCCGCTCGCAAACACGATCTCGTCGTGGGCTGAGAGCGCCGCGAACTTGTTCGGGTGCGACCTGAAGGGCAAGCCGGTCAGCTCCGCGATCTTCGCGGCGGCGCGCTCGGCGAACTCCGGGTGCGCGTTCAGGCCCGTCCCGACCGCCGTCCCGCCAATCGCCAGATCGTAGAGACCGGGCAAAACCATCTTCAACCTTTCGACGTCGCGCTCCAACAGACTGACCCAGCCGGAAAACTCCTGCCCGACGGTCAGAGGCGTGGCGTCCTGCAAGTGCGTGCGCCCGATCTTCACCACGTCCGCATATTCGCGCGCCTTCGCGTCAATCGCGTCGCGCAAGTTTTCGATGGCCGGGATAAGCGCGTTCATCTGCTCGGCGGCGGCGATGTGCATCGCGGTGGGGAACGTGTCGTTCGACGACTGCGACATGTTCACGTCGTCGTTTGGGTGGATCGGCTTCTTCGACCCCAACACGCCCCCGGCAATCTCTATCGCGCGGTTCGAGATGACCTCGTTGGCGTTCATGTTCGTCTGCGTGCCACTTCCCGTCTGCCACACGCGCAGGGGGAAGTGCGCGTCGAGCTTGCCCTCGATCACTTCGTCGGCGGCTTGCGAGATGAGCCGCGCCTTCTCCGCCGACAACTTCCCTAGGTCTTCGTTCACGAGCGCGGCGGCCTTCTTCAACAGCCCGAGCGCGCGGATCATCTCGCGCGGCATCACGTCGAACCCGATGTTGAAGTGGTGGAGCGACCGCTCAGTCTGCGCCCCCCAGTATTTGTCCGACGCGACTTCCACCGCGCCCATCGTGTCCGTCTCTGTGCGCGTCGCCGCGCCGCGCGACTCTGCCGTCTGCGCGCCCTCGCCGCTCCCCTTGACCGCTTCCGAAGTCATCAGCCGTCCATCCTTTCCGAGACCTCCCGTGCGGACGGAGCGCCGCCCGACGAGAATGTTTATGATAATTTCTTGGCAACTTCTCGCCGTTGATTGTACAACAACGATGCTTTGCCTAAAACGACGCCGCGCGCCAAGGATGCTGCGCTCTTCAGACCGATCACGACACGGAAGCCGTGCGCGTGATGCCTGCGCTGAACTCATATGACTGACACAAGCGACGAGGGATGGTTAAAGCCTGACGAGACGAGTAACGAGGCGTGGCGCGTGCGCGACCTCGCGCTCGTCGGGCTCGCGTGTGTGCTGTACGTGGCGGCGAGGCTGTGGCGGCTGGATGCGGCGTGCCTGTGGTTCGACGAGATTTTCGGCGTGCACGCGGCGGCGTGGCACGAATGGGGCGGGATGCTGCGGTTCGTCGCGCTCGATCTGATTCACCCGCCGCTCTTCTACGTGTTGCTCAAAGTGTGGGTGGGCGCGTTCGGGGCAGCGTCGGTCTGGTGGCTGCGACTGCTCCCCGTCGTCGCGGCAACGCTCGCGCTCGTGCCGTTCGCGTTGCTCGCGCGGGAGTTGCATCTCAGCGCGCGCGTGCTCGTGCTCGCGCTCGTGCTGGCGGCGGCAAGCGGGACGCTCATCAAGTACGCGCAGGAGTTGCGAATGTACAGCCTGCTGCTGCTGTTCGCGACGTGCTCGCTCTGGCTCTTCGCGCGCTTCTACAACGCGACGACAGACACGCGCCGCGCCGCGCTCTGGCTCTGCGGCGCGAACCTGCTGCTCGTCTATACGCACTACTTCGGCTGGCTCCTGGTCGCGCTCGAACTCATCTTCCTCTCACTCTTCGGGCGCGCGAAGTTGAAGGCGTTTGCCGCGACCATCGTTGTGTTGATGCTCTGTTTCGCGCCGTGGGCCTGGGCGGTCTCGCGCGCGGCGCGGGAAGTGGCGGGGGGCGGACTGGAACAGAATCTCGGTTGGGCGGCGCGCCCGCGCCTGCTCGAAATCTTCGAGCCGTACCTCTTGCTGCACGAACCTTTCCGCGCGCGCGCGCAGTCGGACGAGCCGCTGGTGCTCGGCATCAGTGTCGTGCTCGCCTGCGTCATCTTCGCGCCGCCGCTCGTCGCGCTGTGCTGGCGCGGCTTCGCGCGGAGGCGAGAAGTTGCGGACGAGCACGACTTCGCGCGCCGCGCGCTCGTCTTTCTCGCGTTCTTCGCGTTCGCGCCGGTCGTCGCGGCGTTCGCGCTCGCGCTCGTGCTGCCGCAGTCAATCTGGGGCGTGCGACACCTCCTCGTCGTCGCGCCGCCGTATCTGCTCCTCGCCGCGCTCGCGCTCGACAGCTTTCGCCCGCGCTGGCTCGCGCTCGCCGCGAAAGTCCTGCTCGGCTGCTGGCTCGCGCTCGCCGCCGTCGTGACCCTCGCGTCAAACCCTGCGCCGCCCGTCTGGTGCGCCTGGGAGACGCTCGCGCGGGCGTCGGCGCGCGAGGACGCTAACGCGCGCGGCGAGATCAAGGTCTATGCCTTTGAAGACCTCGTCGCTTATCAACTGTGGTACGCGCTGCGCTCCGGCGGCGAGCGCGGTGTCCGCGTCGCGGTCGTCAGAAACGTCCCCGGCATCGTCGAAGATCGCGCCTTCTTTCTCCCGCGCGGTTTCGCAGAGGTGTCGGTCGAGGACGCGGACGCGGCGATGCAAGAGGCGGAGTTCCGCGTGGCTTTCCGCGACGCGCAGTGGAATGAAGAGAACCCTGTGATCAAGATGTTGCGCGGGCGTGGCTACGAGATCGTGCGGCGCGACGAGTTCCAGGCTGCGGGGCAGAGGGCGTTCATGGTGCTCGCGCGAAGGCGTTAAGCGTCGCCTTCGATGGGCGCGCCCGCGTCCTGCCACGCCTTCCAGCCGCCCGCCATCGAGAAGGCGTGCGTGTAGCCCATGCGTTGCAGGTTGTCGCAGGCGAGGGCGGAGCGGAAGCCGCCGCCGCAGTAGAGGATCAGTTCGGTCTCTTTGTCCGGGTACTGGTGCTCGATGTCGCGCTCGATGACGCCGCGCCCCAGGTGCTCGGCTCCGCTGGCGTGCGCCTTGTCCCACTCGTTGTCTTCGCGCACGTCGATGAGACGCGCCGCGGGGTTCGCCTTCAGGCGTGCGCGCGCCTCTTCGACCGACACCTCGCGCACGCGCGTCTTGGCGTCTTCGACCAGACGCAAAAAGCCTTCGGAGTGTTCCATCTTTCTGCCGCCTTCCGCCGCCGGGTGAAAAAAAACCGTGGAGGCATTATAATCCCCTCTTGCAATACCACCCAAAAATCTGACCGGCTGTATCTGGACAGCAGTCGTGCGCCGACGGCGCGACATCGTGCCGTCCGTGTGGGAGAGTGAACCTTGGCGACAGAACAGTTTGACGTGACGATCATCGGCGCGGGACCCGGCGGCTACGTCGCGGCGATCCGCGGCGCGCAACTCGGCTTGAAAGTGGCCATCGTCGAGAAGGACAAGCGGCTCGGCGGCACCTGCGGCCTGCGCGGCTGCATCCCGACCAAACAGCTCTTGATGTCGGCGCACATCTACGAGCAGATGCAGCACGCGGGGGATTTCGGCGTGCGGGCTTCCGACATCCAGCTCGCCTTCGCCGACGTACAGAAGCGCAAGGATAAGGTCGTCACGAAGAACTCGGCGGGCGTCTCGTACCTGATGAAGAAGAACAAGGTGACGGTCTTTGCGGGCACGGCGAAGCTCGCGCTCCCCGGCAAGGTCGAAGTCGCGGGCGCTGACGGCGCCAAGCAGACCATCGAGACGAAGAACATCATCATCGCGACCGGCTCGGTCGTGCGCCCGATTCCGGGCTTCGAGACGGACGGCGCGCGTGTCGTCAACAGCGATCACATTCTTGAGCTGAAAGATGTGCCGAAGTCTCTCATCGTGATGGGGTCGGGTGCGGTCGGGACGGAGTTCGCTTCCGTCTATTCGCGCTTCGGCGCGGAGACGACGCTCGTCGAGTTGATGCCGCGCATGATGCCGCTCGAAGACGAGGAAGTGTCGAAAGAGATCGAGAAGGCTTTCCGTAAGCGCAAGATCAACGTGCTGACGGGTACGAAGTTAGAGAAGATGGAGAAGACCGACGCGGGCGTGAAAGTTTCGGGCAAGGACGCGAAGGGCAATGAGGTGACGCTCGAAGCGGAGATGCTCTTAGTCGCCGTCGGGCGGATGCCGTACCTTGAAGGTCTGGGGATCGAAGGGACGAAGATCAAGGTCGAGCGCGGGAGCGTGCAGGTCGATGAGTTCTGCCGGACGGGCGAGCCCAATGTGTTCGCCATCGGCGATGTCATCCCGACGCCCTGGCTCGCGCACCTCGCGTCGAAAGAGGGCATCCTCGTCGTCGAGCAGATCGCAGGTCAGAAGCCCCAGCCGATCAACCTGCGGCAGGTGCCTTCGTGCACCTACTGCGACCCGGAAGTCGCCTCGGTCGGCTTGACGGAGGCGAAGGCGCGCGCCGAAGGCTACGACGTGAAGGTCGGCAAGTTCCCCTTCTCGGCTTCGGGCAAAGCGCGCATCCTCGGCGAGGAAGAGGGGTTCGTCAAGATCGTCGCCGATAAGAAGTACGACGAGATACTTGGCGCGCACATCATCGGGCCGCACGCCACCGAGATCATCCACGAGTGCATCGTCGCGATGCATCTGGAATCGACGGCGGACGAGCTGGGGCGCACGATCCACGCGCACCCGACCGTCTCCGAGTCCGTCATGGAAGCCGCTGAGGGCGTGCACGATCTGACGATACATTTTTAAGGAGCGGTTAGCGATTAGCTATTAGCTTTCAGCCGGACGGTTGAGTGCCAAACTCAGACCGCGGTTTTGCTAACAGCTAATAGCTAACAGCTAATAGCCCTCTTATGTCTGAGACCAAACAAAAATCTTCGCGCGTGACTGCAAAACAGACTCGCGGCGTCAAGGCTGATGACGCGGGCGGCAACGGCGCGCAAGCGAACGAGTCATTAGTCCAGTCGTCGAACGGCGCGAGTAAATTTCCGAACGTGAAGGGGAGCTACCAACTCCCTGCGGAGGACGCGCTCTGCCGAACGGAGACGACGCTTCAGCCGGAGCAGTTGCTTGAGCTGTATCGTTACCTGCTGCTCACGCGTGTCGTCGAGGAGAAGCTCGTCGCGCTCTACCGGCAGACGAAGGTCGTCGGCGGCGTCTTCCGCTCGCTCGGACAGGAGGCGACGGCGGTCGGCTCGGCTTACGCGCTGAAAACCACAGACTTCATCGCGCCCTTGATCCGCGATCTCGGCGCGGTGCTGGTGAAGGGCATCCGCCCGCGCGAGATTTTCGCGCAGTACATGGCGAAGGCCTGGGGGCCATCAGAGGGGCGCGACCTGAACATCCACTTCGGCGACATGTCGCGCGGCTTCGTCGGCCCCATCTCGCACCTCGGCGACATGATCCCGGTCATGACAGGTGTCGTGCTGGGCGCGCGGATGCAGCAGAAGGACTCGGTCGCCATCGCCTACATCGGCGACGGCGGCATGAGCACGGGCGCGTTCCACGAGGGATTAAACTTCGCCGCCGTCCAAAAGCTCCCGCTCGTCGTCATCGCCGAGTACAACCACTACGCCTACTCGACGCCCACGCGCTTGCAGACGGCGGTCGAGAACCTGGCTGACAAGGCTGCCGGTTACAACATCCCTGGCTACATCGTTGACGGCAACGACGTCGTGGAGTGCTACGAGGTGACGCGCGAGGCGGTCGAGTTCGCGCGCGCAGGCGGCGGCGCGGTGCTCATCGAGGCGAAGACTTACCGAAGGCGTGGACACGCCGAGCACGACGATCAGAGATACCTGCCCGAAGGCGAGCTGGACTTCTGGGAGAAGCGCGACCCCGTGGATCGCTTCGCGCGCCACCTGCTGGCGCAAAAGATCGCGGTGCAGGAGAAGCTCGACGAGATCGCTGCTGACGTGCGGCGCGAGGTTGACGAAGACTCTGCGTGGGCTGAATCGTCGCCGATGCCCGACGCGGAGCGCGCGGTTTACAACGTCTTCGACAACACGCGCGTCGCGCCGGCGTTTCGACCGAAAGTCTTCGGGCGCGACGAGTGAGCGGAAAAACGATGCGCATCGCCTTCGTTATTTTTGAACGCCTGACGGCGCTCGATTTCGTCGGCGTGTACGACCCGGTCACGCGCCTGCGGACGATGCTCTTCCGCCCAGACCTGACGTGGGACATCTGCGCGCTTTCAGAAGAGGTCAGCGACCCGAGCGGTCTGAAGTTTAGTGCGACGCGCGTCGGTGAACCGCTTGACGCATACGATCTTGTGATCGTCCCCGGCGGCTACGGCACGCGCGAGTTGATGACGGACGAGCGGTTCATCGGCTGGCTGCGCACGGCTTCGAGTTGTGAGTTGAAAGCCTCTGTCTGCACGGGCTCGCTCCTCTTGGGCGCGGCAGGGTTCTTGCGCGGCAAGCGCGCAGCGACGCACCCGACCTCGCGCACGGAGCTTCAGAAGTATTGTGAAGTCACGGAGGAGCGCGTCGCCGACGAGGGCGACGTGGTGACGGCGGGCGGCGTGACCGCCGCAATTGATCTCGGCCTGCACCTGTGCGGCAGACTCGCCGGACTCGAAGCGCGCGAGAAGATTCGGCGGCAGATGGACTATCAGTGCGGGTGAGGCTCAAGGCGTCTGGCGGAATAATTTTTAGCGCGAAGAGTTTCAGTTAAACATGTCAACGGCAACTAAAAAAGAGCACAAGTCGAACCGCCCGGCGCGCGGCGGCGTGGTGACGTTCGTCGAGGCGATTCGACAGGGCATCTGGGAAGAGATGGAGCGCGACGCGTCGGTCTTCTGCATCGGCGAGGATGTGGGGAAGTACGGTGGCGCGTTCAAGGTGACAGAGGGGCTGCTCGACGAGTTCGGCGAGGGGCGCATGATCGACACGCCGATCTCTGAGGCGGCCATCGTCGGCGCGGCGTGCGGAGCCGCCTTGATGGGCATGAAGCCCGTCGCCGAGTTCCAGTTCATCGACTTCATCTCCGCGGGATTCGACATGTTGACGAACTACGCGGCGAAGTGTCGCTTCCGCTGGGGCGCCGGAATTCAAGCCGTCTTTCGCGGGCCCTGCGGCGCGGGCGTGCATTCGGGGCCGTTCCATTCTTTGAACGCCGAGTCGTTCTTCCAGAACACCGCCGGGTTGAAGATGGTCGAGCCCTCGAACGCCTACGACGCGAAGGGCTTGATCAAGGCTGCCATCCGCGATCCCGATCCGGTCATCTACTTCGAGCACAAGAAACTCTACCGCCTGCCGCGCCTGCGCGAAGAGTTGCCGGAAGACGACTACATCGTCGAGATCGGCAAGGCGCGTGTCGCGCGCGAGGGGCGCGATCTGTCGATCATCACGTTCGGCGCGCAAGTCCTGAACGCGCTCGACGCGGCGGAAGAGTTGGAGAAGGAAGGCTTGGACGTTGAAGTGATCGATCTGCGCACGCTCGCGCCGCTCGACAAAGAGGCGATCCTCGCCTCGGTGAAGAAGACGAGCAAGGTGCTTGTCCTGCACGAAGCTTCGCGCACGGGCGGCATCGGCGGCGAGATCGCGGCGACGATTGCCGAAGAGGCGTTCGAGTGGCTCGACGCGCCGGTCGTGCGCGTCGCGGCGACCGACACGCCCGTGCCCTACTCGCCGCCACTCGAAGAGTATCACCTGCCGCAGGTCAGGGACGTGGTCAACGCGGCGCGCAAACTCGCGGCGTACTGAACAGAGCCGTTAGCGATTAGCTGTTAGCTGTTAGCCAGAAAGAATTTGTTTGGCTAAGAGCTAACAGCTAATCGCTAAGAGCTAATAACCGACAGCTTGAAAGGAACAAGGCTATGCCAAAGTACTTAATCGAGCGGGAGATTCCGGGGGCGGGCGAGCTGTCGCCGGAACAGTTGCGGGCGATCTCGCAGAAGTCCTGCGGCGTGTTGCAGAGCATGGGGCCGCAGATTCAGTGGGTGCAGTCTTACGTCACGGGCGACAAGGTGTATTGCGTGTACATCGCGCCGGACGAAGCGATGGTGCGCGAGCACGCCGCGCAAGGGGGCTTCCCCGCGAACCGCGTCTCGCAGATCGAGTCGATTATTGATCCGACCACAGCAGAAATCAGGTGACGGGTGACAGGTGACGAGTGACGGGTAAAACACAAAGCCAGAGGCTTAACAGCTCACGGCTTTCGTCTTACCTGTCACCTGTCACCCGTCACCTGTCACCCCCAAGGGGATTGTTATGGCGACAGAAGTGGTGATGCCGCAGATGGGCGAGTCCATCGCGGAGGGAACGATTACGCGTTGGATGAAGAAGGTCGGCGAGCGCGTCGAGCGCGACGAGAACCTGTTCGAGATTTCGACCGACAAGGTTGACGCCGAGATTCCTTCGCCCGCCGCCGGAGTGCTCATCGAGATCAGGGCGCAGGAGGGCGAGACGGTCGAGGTCGGCAAGGTCGTCGCCATCGTCGGCGAAGCGGGTGAGCAGCCCGCGGCTGGCGCAGCGACGACGAGCGCGCCCGCACCGCCCCCACCTGCCGCGCCGCCCGCGCAAGCCGCCGCGCCGCAGGCGGGCAGCACGTCCGCGCCGCCCGCGCAGACGCCTCCCCCGGCGCAGGCGTCTACGTCTCAGTCTGCACAGTCACCATCCGCAGAGTCGGCGCAGGTCACCGAAGTCGCGGGGCGCAGCTACGACTACCAGCGACCGGGCGCCGAGCAGCAGGGTCTCGCCGCGTCGGGCGGGGGCGACGGCGCGCAGGCAGTCGAGTCAGGCGCAAACGGCGGCGAGCAGACGGTCGAAGATTTGCGGCGCACGAAGTCGAGCCCGCTCGTGAGAAACATCGCCAGGCAGCACAACATAGACATCTCGCGGCTCGAAGGCACGGGCGCTTCCGGTCGCGTGACCAAAAACGACATCCTCTCGTTCATCGAATCGGGTGCGGCCATGTCGCCACAGCAGGCGCGCGTCGCGCAGCCCGCGGGCGCACAGGTTGACCGTCAGACGCCCGCGCAGGCTCCGAGCGCGCAGCCCGCCGTCGGTGATCGCGTCGAGCCGATGAGCGTCATGCGCAGGAAGATCGCCGAGCACATGGTCATGTCGCGGCGCACCTCTGCGCACGTCACGACCGTCTATGAGATCGACATGACGCGCGTGGCGCGGCTGCGCGACCGGAGCAAGGCGGAGTTCCAGCAGCGCACTGGGACGAAGCTCACATTCATGCCGTTCATCTTCCAAGCGGTGACTACGGCGATCCGCAAGTTCCCGGTGATGAACTCGCAGGTCACGGGCGATCAGATCATCTACAAGCAGGACATCAACCTCGGCATGGCGGTCGCGCTCGACTGGGGCTTGATCGTCCCCGTCATCAAGCGCGCCGACAACCTCTCCATCGCCGGGCTCGCGCGCGCCGCAAACGATCTGGCGGAGCGCGCGCGCGCCAAGCAGTTGAAGCCCGACGAGGTGGCGGGCGGCACCTTCACCATCACGAACCCCGGCGGCTTCGGCGGCCTCTTCGGGACGCCGATCATCAACCAGCCGCAGGTCGCCATCCTCGGCGTCGGCGTCATCGAGAAGCGACCGAAAGTGATCCAGAGCGAGGACGGCGACGACGTGATCGCCATCCGCCACATGGCATACTTTGCGCTCTCCTACGACCACCGCATCGTGGACGGCGCGGACGCCGAGCGCTTCCTCTCCTACGTCAAGGAGTTGCTCGAAGCGGGTCAGTTCCAGGTGTAGAGGGCGGCGCGCACGCGACGGCGTCGGAGAGCGGCAGGGGCGGCGTGGTTGTGAAGACAGCCCGCCGCCCTTTCTCTTTAAGTGCCGAGACAAACCATATAATCACCCTAGCCGAGAGCCGTATCACATGCGGGCGGGTACAGTATGACTAAGGTTTCTCAGGGCAGGCGGCAGGTTATATGGAAAAAAGGGCGCAAAACATCACGCCCTTTATGGCATATAATTGTAGTTGGGCGCTACCAATTTAGCTGAACATTAGGATGAAACTTAACAAGGCATCTTTACTACGGAACTTCATTCTGGCGGTTGTGGCAATCCTTTGTCTTTCAGTGCTTGGTGTTGAATGGATGCACCATCACAATTACGGACATATTGTTTCTTACGGACTGCACGTTGATGCGCTAAACGTAGATGCGGACATTGGCATTCCCGGACAAACAAAGATG
>JBJMGS010000265.1:0-4303 GCA_045807785.1 Pyrinomonadaceae bacterium | reverse complement strand
TAGTTATCTAGCGCGGCACTCTTGGCTTCGTTCAGGTTGCCGACCGCCCGCCCGAACGCCGCCTCGAACTCCGAGAACGCGCGCCAAGGAATCCAGCGGTATGCGGGCGTCTCGAACAGCGTCTCGGTCAGGCGAAATTGATAGCTGTATTTGTGAAGGGCTTGGTGCGCCTGTGTAGCGGGCGTGAGCAGGGGTCGGCGGAAGCGGTTCGGCAGCACACCGCAGCGCGGCGGGTGGAACGCGACATCTGTCTCTTGCGGCAGGCGAATCCCAAGCGCCTGCCAGTCGATGCGGCGGTCGAGAATGCCAAAGCCGCTCGCGTCCACGTTGACGAAGACGCCTTCCTCTTCGAGCGCAGACAGGTCGAACGGCAGGCGCTCGATCTCCGCCTCTTGCTTCCCCGTGCGCGCGGCGGCTCGTCGTGCCCGGTGTTCGGCGATTGGCATCACCTTGCTCTGCCGGCTTCTACGTGACTTGCTAACTCGTGCGGCGTTGGAACTCATAGGGCTTTACCCCTCGAAGGAAAGATTTGCGATGCGTGAGTTCATCCGAGAATGCGTCCCCAGTAGGACTTCTCAGGTTGCTTCACTGCCACTGCCGACCGCTTCGATTTCCGCCGCCGAATCGTCCTGCAAGGTGCGGACATCGGCGTCGGCTTCGACCAAATGTCCGGCGAACACGGACGCGATGACCGCCGCGCCGCCCGTCTCCATCAGCACCTGATCGCGGGCGGCCTGCGCGTCGGAGGCGTAGCAATGCCTGACCAGCTTTCCCGACCCGTCGCAATAGACCGCGCTCACGGTGAAGGGGTTGAAACTGCACTGCGACTGCCCGTTGTCTTTGTCGTTTTGCATGAGTGGCCTCGCTCATCTGTTTTCTTCGACCTAACTGGCGAAAGCCACTTGACTCCTGTATGAGGAACTCAAGTGGCTTTCCGTCTCTGCCTGATTATTCTGTTTACGCGGCTTCGGGCAGCGCCTCCGGTTCCTCCTGTTTCGCGTCATCGGCTTCCGCGTCCGGGGCTTTCGCCGCCGGCGCGGGCTGAACGGTGTCCCCCAAAGCCATCGGCATGATGAGCGCGAATGAGTTGTAGCCCGCCTCGCCTACGGGGAGAATCTGCACCACCTCGCGCGCCGATTTGAACTCGAAGCTCAACGCGCCCGAGCCGACGACCGAGAGGTACTCGACGAGGTAGCTCGCGTTCAGACCGATCACGACGGGCGCGCCCTCATAGGCGATGTCGAGCGTCTCTTCCGCCGCGCCCTGCTCGTCGCCTTCGGAGAAAACGCGCAGCTTCTTCCGTGTGAACTCCAGACAGATCGCGCGCGAGCGTTCGTCGGTCATCACCGAGACCCGGCGGACGGTTTGCAGCAGATCGGCGCACTCGAACCGAACCTTGTTGTCGTTGGCCTTCGGCAGGATCATCTCGTAGTTCGGGAACTGCCCGGCGAGCAGCCGCGAGATGAGCGTGCGCGCGCCGATCTCGAAGTAGATGTGGTTCTCGTCCACGGAAATCCCGACCGCGCCTTCGTGTGCCGCCGCCAGATTCGAGACGGCGATGAGAGCCTTCTTCGGGATCAGGCAGTCGAGTTCCTTCGAGCCGGTGACCGACTTGTTGTCTATCAGTGAGAGGCGGTGCCCGTCGGTCGTCACCATGCGGACGCCTTTTTTGCGCAGGATGAACTTCGCGCCCGCGAGCGTGTAGCGCGACTCGTCCTGCGTGATGGAGAAGCGCGTGCGCTCGATCATCTGGCGCACCACGTCGGCGGGAAGCTGGACGGCGGACTCTTTGAACTTGGGCAGCTCGGGCAGGTCTTTCGGGTCGAGTCCCGCGATGCGGAAGTTCGCGCGGGCGCACGTCACTTCGGTGCGGTCGTTCGCCTTCGTCTCGATCTGGACGGGCGCGTCGGGTAGGTTCTTGACGATCTCAAGGAGCTTGCGCGCCGGCAGCGCGCACGACCCAGCCTTCTGCACCGTCCCTTCGGTCTCGCAGGTCAGCGTCTGGTCAAGGTCGGTTCCCGTGAGGCGGATCGTCCGCTTGCCCGCGGCCTCAACGCGGACGTGCGCGAGCGCCGGCGTCAGACTCTTCTTCTCGATGACGCTCTGCTGGATGTACGCGAGTTCGCGCAGTAGCGACAGTTTGTCGATGGTGAACTTCATCTCCGGGTGTTCCTTTCGGGTGGCCGATTCATGTTGCGAGCCGACGAACCCTCGAACGGCTCATGAGGTACTTGCCGCCTCTTCTTTGCTTTCGTCAGTAGCAGCTAATAACTGAGCCATCCGTCGCCTTGCGATGTGCGCGGGCACGGCACAGAGGCCCGCCGCGTTCAGCAATTTCCAGATCACCGTGTAGGCGTGAGTGTTCGGAGACACCGCCCAACGCCGAGCTATTTCTTGCAGACCGCGTCCGCTGCGACGCTGCGCCTCGGCGTCTGACTGATGCGCGTCGAAGAAAGCGCAGCCGTAAGGCGATACGTCGTGGATGCGACAGCGATTATGCACGTCGAGGAAGATGCAGAAGCCGTCCTCTTTCCTTCGCGGCACGAGCGTGGGGATTTGGAAGACGCGCCCCGCCTGCATGACGGTCGCTCCGGGCGAGGCGAGCAAATATCTGAAGGCAAACTCGATAAGGTTGGTGAAGCCAAGATGCCGAGCGATACGCCCTACGTCTGCGGGGATCAGGTAGCCGGGGATATGTCGGCAATTATTGACGCATTCGGTGCAGGCGCACGCGGTACGGCCATACCCAGTGGTGACTCTATCGCCTACGTTTTCAATATCAAGGGCAGCGCCTTGCGCGACGTAAGAGGGTACATTGAAGAAAACTCTCTGCCGGTCAAGGCCATCCTCGCCGTCGAGCCAGCCGGGTCGTTTGGTGCACTCTCCATAGCTGACGACAGGGAGGCCGTCAGCTTAGCTCTGAGTGCACGCGACGAACTGCATAAGGCGTTGACGCGGCACGATGTCCGTATCACTCACCTGTTTTTCTATGGCCCCTTCGCGCTGTCAGTTTTTGTAGGACAGCTTTTAGCTGCCATCGGACAGGTGCAACTTTACGAGTTTCAGGATCCCGGGTACGTGCCCTCGGCGACTTTGAAGAGTTAATGGTCTGGATATTCTGAGGGCGCTGACTAATGTTTCTGATTACATACTTCCAACAATTTGTCTCAAACGTTCAGCCTTCCGCCGAACGGGTGTAAGTCGTCGCTGGATGTCATATCACTCTCGGCAACTACTTGACAGAGTAAGTAATACATTGATACAGGCTTTCTGGCATTCACGTCTGTCACATGGCAATCAATTTGATCAAAGACGCAGACATAATTCTGGTGCTTACTGACATTGAGAATCAGTTAAGACAGAGGGGGTCAATCCGCAACTATTTGCTAACAAGGATGATAATCCTCAACCCCATAAAAACTTCTCCTGCACAGACGACGGTAACGATTGGGCAGCTTTACTACCTGACGAGTGACGCCTCTTCGGTATGCCTCCCTTGACCGGTGGGGATTTGGTGTTATGTACCGCGTCCGGTTCGCGCCACAAGCATGCTTCACCGCCCGCTCGCTCACTTGTATCCATTATTTCAACATCTGACGGAGACAAAGATTCAGTCTCTCTAATAGAAGGAGCGAGGAAGATATCCACCTCTTCTTCCTTTACCACGTCACCAGCATCAACGGCGGCAAAGTCAAAGCTGAGTGTGCCGAAGCTGTTACCATGCACTTCAGCGCCAAACTCAGCATCATTGTCTGACCCGTCCCGTTGTTCTTCGACAATGATCGGCCAATCCTCAAGTCCGGTGAACATGTTGCGACGCGATCCGA
This sequence comes from Pyrinomonadaceae bacterium, assembly GCA_045807785.1. Taxonomy (GTDB): domain Bacteria; phylum Acidobacteriota; class Blastocatellia; order Pyrinomonadales; family Pyrinomonadaceae; genus JAIVGV01. The sequence goes on along the minus strand of JBJMGS010000265.1, from coordinate 476 downwards.
GTTCATCAGTTGATGCAGCCTCGGCAGTGTTCGTTCCTGCTGACTCCGCCCCGTGTTTGTCTTCGGTATTATCCGTTTCCGACTCTCCCTCTTCGGTGGTGAAAGTGGTGCTAAGCTCGACCTCAATCCCCTCCGACTGCAAAGCCACGCCCATCGACTCGTACTCTTTTCGCAACCGGCGATACTCGGCGGCGTACGCCCAAGGCTTATCAACCTCCGACCGAACGGTCGCGAGCCGCATTCGGAGCATCTCCAGGCCGGCGCGCGCCTGCTCCATGCGGTCTTCGAGGTGGCGAAGCTGGTAATCAATTGACTGCGTAATGCCGACGTTGGATTCGCCGATCTGCGCGATGTAACAAGTGCCGCCGTCGGCGGCGCGCAGGTGAATTTCAGATTGGAAGTTGAAGAGCGATGATGTTCCGGCGAAACGGCTGTTGCCGGAAACATAAACGGAGACTTTGAAGCCGCGATAAGTC
>JBJMGS010000264.1:0-1889 GCA_045807785.1 Pyrinomonadaceae bacterium | reverse complement strand
GCGCATCTACACGACGATTGACATGGAGTTGCAGCGCGCGGCTTACGCCGCCGTGACGAAGCAGCTCGCCTCGCTCGATAAAATCTACGCGAAGAAAGTCCCGCCCGGCACCCTGCAAGCCGCGCTCGTCGCCATCAACGCCGACACGGGGGAAGTGGTCGCGATGGTCGGCGGACGCGACTACGAGAAGTCGCAACTGAACCGCGCGACCGACGCGATGCGTCAGCCCGGCTCGGTCTTTAAACCGTTCGTGTACGCGACGGCGCTCAACACCGCCTACGATCCCATCCCACGCGTCATCACCGCCGCGACGACTTATCAGGACGAGCCCAAGACTTTCACCTACGACAATCAGGAATACTCGCCCGGCAACTTCGCCGACGAGTACACGAACGCGCCGATGACTCTGCGCGACGCGCTTGTCCACAGTAAGAACGTGATCACGGTCGAGGTCGCGTTAGAAGTGACGATGGGGCGCGTGATGGCGATGGCGACGAAGGCCGGCTTGCCGAAGCCGCCGCGCGCCTACCCCGCGATGGCGTTGGGGACGAACGAGGCGACGCCTCTGCAAGTCGCCTCTGCCTACACTTCGTTCGCGCGTCTGGGCACGCGCACCACGCCCGTCGGCATCAACCGCGTCACGACGGGCAAGGGCGCGACCATCGCCGCGCCCGCGACGCAGAAGACGGACGTGATGCGCCCGGAGATCGCCTACATCATGACCTCGTTCATGAAGGACGTGGTCAACCGCGGCACGGGCGCGCCCTTGCGTGCGCGCGGCTTCAAGTTCAACGTCGCGGGCAAGACCGGCACCTCGCGCGACGGCTGGTTCGCAGGCTACACGCCGCATCTGGTCTGCGCCGTCTGGGTCGGCTTCGACGACGGCTCGCAACTCGGTCTGACCGGCGCGCAGTCGGCTCTGCCCATCTGGTCGGACTTCATGCAGGCGGCGCTCGCGGCGCACCCCGAATGGCAGGGCGACTGGCAGACGCCCGGCAACCTCCAGGAGGCGGCCATTGATCCGCGCACGGGTCTCTTAGCGGCAGAGGACGACACGGACAAGCGCACGGAGCTTTTCGTCAACGGCACCGCGCCGACGCAGGCGAGCACCGCGCCGCCCGACGAGACTCCGACTGATGAGCTTCCGCCCGGAGCAGGAAACGATCCGGCTTACGCGCCCGCCCCGCTGTCGCCGCCGCGCGCGGGCGATCCGTCTTACCCGGACGCGACGCCGACGCCGCGCGGGGGGCGCAGCGCGCCGCGCCTCGAAGGCCGGGGTGTGACGCAGTCCGACGGCTCGACCAGACTGATGGGCACGATCACGCTCGACATCGATCCGACGACGGGTCTCATCGCCGCGCCGACCTGCCCCGTCATCCGCTCCAAGACCTTCGTCATCGGCACCGAGCCCCGACGCTACTGCGGCCCCGAATACCACAACGGCAAAACCATCGCGCCCTCCGGCACGCGCCCGCGCGTCGTCAATCCGACTAACGACAACCGTCGAGAATGACGCCGACAAAGTTAGGCTAGGTGGAGACGCGGGGGCGCGCGGGGATTCGGGTGACTTGACGGAATCCTTCGCGCGCCCTTCGCCTTCGTGGAACTTTTACGGGTGGCGGGGCGAATTAGGTGCGACGAGGTCAGGAAGTCAGGCGGTCGAGAGCCGAAGGATGAGAGCTTCGCCAGAGCCAACGGACGAAAACCTGCTGCGACTGTCGCTCGAAGGCGACGAGTCGGCCTTCACGACGCTCTACCGGCGTAGGCAGGCGGGGCTCTACCGCTTCGCCTTGCAGATGTGCGGCTCCGAGTCGGTCGCCGAGGACGTGACGCAGGAAGTGTTCATGGCCCTCCTGCGCGAGGCGCACCGCTTCGACCCCGCGCGCGGC
>JBJMGS010000263.1:0-1606 GCA_045807785.1 Pyrinomonadaceae bacterium | reverse complement strand
CGCGCGCGAAGCCGAACCCGCTCATGTACCTGGAGGCGCTCGACGTGCTCGGTGTCGCCGCCGACGAGGCCGTCGTCTTCGAGGACTCGCCGAACGGCGTCGCCGCGGGGAAGGCAGCCGGGATCTTCGTCGTCGCGATCCCGAACGACGTCACGCGGGACTTCGGCCTCGACGAAGCGGATCTCGTGCTCGACTCGCTCGCCGACCTGCCGCCCGACGAGCTTCTCGCCCGCTTCAGCTGACCCGCTTCTCCCGGAAGTTCCGCGCTTTCTGACGATTGCCGCAAAGCGCCATGTCGCACCATTGCCGCGACCGGTTGCGCGCATTGTCGATGAAGGCCCAGCGACAGGTCTCCGAGCGGCACGCCTTGAGGCGCTGCCATGAGCCGTCGGCCATTGTTTCCCCCACCGCTGCGAGGAGGTTGCCGAGCCCGCCCGTCGCCTCGCTTGCATTGGGGACGAACGCGATCGCGCCGTTGACGAAGCGAACGGAGAGGCCCGCGTTTCGCGCGGCGATGTCGAGCGTGCGGCTTGCAACCTCCCGGTCGACGTCGACGCCGGTGTGCGCGCTCAGCAGGTCTCGCAGGGCTTCGCGGACTGCGCGAGCCTCCGCGGCCTCCTCGTCGGTTGCGCGGTGGCGCAGTTGTGCGAGACCATGGAAGACGAGCCAGTACTGGAGGCCGCGCGCGTCGACGAGCTTGTCGCTTCCCTCTTCGAGGTCGGCGGTGTTCACGAACTCGCGGATCAGCTCCAGCGTCTCCATAACCTGTGTTAGTTTAACACCGGTTACTACCCTCGGGAGGCCCCAATGAGCGCGTACCGGGCAGCACAGCTGGACGACATCGCCGCCGAGCAATGGCCGTACTGGGCGCCGATCCGCCACCACTTCGGGATCGAGACGTTCGGGATCAACGCCTGGCGAGGCGCCGACGGCGACGAGGTGATCAAGCGCCACAACGAGCAGGAGAGCCGCGCGCCGGAGCTCTACATCGTGATGAGTGGACGCGCGACGTTCGAGGTGAACGGCGAGGAGATCGATGCGCCGAGCGGCACGTGCGTATGGATCGAGGATGCCTCCGCGGAGCGAGTCGCGTTCGCGAAGACGGACGGCACGGTCGTACTCTCGATTGCCGCGGCTGCGAAAGGCGAGGCGTTCTCACCTGCGGGCTGGGACACGTCGTACCTCGAGGGCGCGTGATCGCTCGCGTTTGGCGCGGCGCCACCCTCGCGGAGCACGCGGAGGAGTACGCGACCTATCTCGAGGAAACCGGCATGAGCGGCGCGCGCAAGCTTCCGGGTGCGCGCGGCACGCTGGTGCTCCGGCGCGAGCGCGCCGGCTACGCCGAGTTCGAGACCATCCTCCTCTTCGACTCGCTCGAGGACATCAAGGCGTTCGCCGGCGACGAGCTCGACCTCGCAGTGTTCTTCGAGGAGGACGACAGGTACCTCGTCGAGCGCGACCTCGAGGTGCGCCACTACGAGGTCGATGTGCGCATGGACTAGCGTGTCGGCCGGAGCGGCAGGGCCCGGTGGCCCAGCCGGTCTTCAAAACCGGTACGCGCGTGTAACCCACGCGTAGGTCAGTTCGACTCTGGCGCCGCTCCGTT
>JBJMGS010000262.1:0-16680 GCA_045807785.1 Pyrinomonadaceae bacterium | reverse complement strand
CGCTCGCCTGCGCCGTCGGCTTCTCTTCCATCTCGTCACTGGCGCGCACGACGCCCACCGAGACCGCGCCGCCGGACTCGGCGCAGGCGACCGAGTCGCTGCGTCAGGGGCGCGTCCTGTTAAAACGCGGGCGCGCGGATCAGGCGCTGCCTCTGCTGGAAACCGCCTTGAAGCTTTACACGGCGGCGGACGAGCCGCGCGGCGAGGCGGCGGCGCACGACGCGCTCGGCGATCTCTACTCGCGGCAGGGGCAGTACGCACGTGCGCTCGATCACTTCAAGCAGGCGCAGCAGAATTTCGTCGCGGCGGCGACGAAGGGGAACGCGCTGACGAAGGCCGCCGGCTTTACTGACAGCTCGTTCAACTCCGATCTGATGCTCGCCAAAGTCGGCGAGACCTACTTCCGCATGGGCGACGTGGCGCAGTCGGGCGCGGCCTACGCCGGGATGCACGTGACGAAGCCGGACACGGGCGCGGTCAGCACGACGAAGAAGGTCGGCGGGCTGCTCGGCGGTCTCGGCGCCATCGGGCACAGCGCGGCGAACGGCAACGTCGGCATCGAGATGGGCGCGGGCGCCGCCAGCGCGATCTATTCCGTCGGCAAGATGTTCGAGCTGTACCGCCAGAGCATCCTCTACTCGACGCACCAGCTCGGCCTGGGGCGCGTCGAATTCTTCAACGACAACTTCGCGAGCGCGCGCAAGGATTTCGAGTAGGCGCTCAGCGCCTCGGCCGGCAACATCGCCGTCATCGGCAACCTCGGGCAGACGCGCCGCTTCCGCGTCGCCGCGCGCACGAGCCTCGGCGACATCGCGCTCAAAGAGAACCGCTTCAAGGATGCGCTCAAGCTCTACGGCGATGCGGCGAGCGGCGCGAAGGATGACAAACGTCTCGATCTGATGTGGCCCGCCGAGCGCGGACTCGGCAAGGCGAAACTGCTGATGGCGGCGCAGGAGAAAGACGCCTCCAAGTCGGGAAAGATTTGGGACGAAGGCATCGCCGCTTACCGCGACGCGCTGAAAACTATCGAGACGCTCAGGCAAGGTTCGGTGCGCGCCGACGAAGCGCGCACGTCATTCCTCGCAACGACGAAGGACGTGTTCGACGAGGCAGCGACGGCCCTCGCGGAGCGCGCCGCCATCGAGGCGGCGAAGAACGGGGGCAAGCTCGAAGGTCAGTCGCTCGCGTGGGCGGCGGAAGCGTTCAGAGTCGTCGAGCAGGGGCGCGCGCGTTCGCTGCTCGATCTGCTGGGCGAGGCGAACGCGCAGATCACAGAGGGCATTCCGGCAGACCTCACGCAGAAGAAGCAACAGAACCTCGAACGGCAGCAGGAGATCGCGCAGCAGCTTTCGGGCGTGACGCTGACGGGCGAGCCGCCGAAAGAGTCGGTCAAAGACCTTGAGGACGAGCTGGAAAAACTCGCCTCCGAGTACGACAGTCTGGAGAACCAGATTCGCGCGGCGAACCCGCGCTACAACTCTCTGACCGCGGCGCAGCCGCTCTCGCTCGCCGAAGTGCAGCAGCAGATTCTCGACGACAAGACGGCGCTGCTGGAATACTTCGTCGGCGCGACGGGCTCGTACCTCTTCGCCGTGACGAACAACGCCGCCGCGCTCTACAAAATCCCCTCGCGCGGCGCGCTGAACATTCAGGTCTCGGAGATGCGCGATCAGATCGTGCCGCAATCCCTGCGCCGCTCGGTCGTCGATCTCGGCGGCACGCGCGGTCTCGGTGACGAGCGGGGCTTAGGCATGAGCGCGACCTCTGCGCTCGGCAACGCCGCGGCCTTCGCCGCCGCGTCGAACACGGTGTACAAGGCTGCGGTCGAGCCTGCCGCCGCGCTCGTCGGGGATAAGCGCCTGCTCGTCGTCGCCGACGGCGTGCTCAACTACGTGCCCTTCGAGGCGCTCGTCTCCGCGCCGGGCTCGGACTACGCCGCGCTGCCTTATCTCATCAAGACGAACGAGATCGTTTACGCGCCGTCGGCATCGGTCGTCGCGGCTGTCAGGCAACAGTCGAACGCGGCTGCGGCGGCAAACTCGAAGGGCGTGCTCGTCGTCGCCGATCCCGTCTTCGACGCGTCGGACGCGCGCGCCAAGTCGGCGACTGCGGCATCTGAGAGCGCGCCGGCTATGGTGAGCGCGGTGGCGGACGTGACGGGCGCGAATCAGGCGGGCGCGCCCGCCACCACGATCAAACTCGCGCGGCTCGCGGGCACGCGCACAGAGGCGCAGGAGATCGAAAAACTCGCGCGCGCCTCCGGCTTCACGCCCGACGTGTGGCTCGACCTCGACGCGAGCGAGGCGAACGTCAAGACGCGCGACATCACGAAGTACCGCCTCATCCACGTCGCCACGCACGGGCTTCTGGACGCCGAGCGACCGCAGTTCACCGGCGTCGTCCTCTCGCTCGTCGGCAACCACGACGCAGACGGCTTCCTGCGCACGGATGAAGTCTTCAACCTCAAGCTCGGCGCGCAGCTCGTCATGCTCTCGGCCTGCGAGACCGGCTTGGGCAAAGAGAAGCGGGGCGAGGGCGTCATCGGCTTGACGCGCGCGTTCCTCTACGCGGGCGCGCCCTCGGTCGGCGTCTCGCTCTGGTCGGTGGCGGATCGCTCGACGGCGGATTTGATGTCGGACTTCTACAAGCGTCTGCTGACGAACCAGTCGCCCACGCCGCCCGCCGCGCTGCGCGCCGCGCAGCAGCAGATGATCGACGGCAAGAAGTACAGCGCGCCCTTCTACTGGGCTCCGTTCGTGCTGGTCGGGGACTGGAAATAAAAAGGATGAAGGATGAAGGATGAAAGCGCGGTCACTCGACTCGAATGACTCTCTTTCATCCTTCATCCTTCATCCTTCATCCTTCTATCTTCCCCCTTGCTTTTCGCCGCGCGCGCGTTGATACTCTGGGTGTCAAGCCCCAACCAACTTATTGATTCGAGAAAGGCTCGCACGAGTTTTCGTGCGGGGAGGATTGATGATGGCAGAAGCCTCGCAGCCGGCGGAGGAATTCGTCGAGGTCGAAGACGCGGCGGCGCTCGATCAACTGTTCACGCGCTCGATGGACGCGCCCGTCGTCTTGTTCAAGCACAGCATGACCTGCCCGATCAGCGCGCGCGCCTACCGGCAGATGTCGAAGCTCGACCACGGGGCGGTAGGCAACGTGGCGCTGGTTGTCGTCCAGCACGCCCGCGCCGTCTCAGACGAGGTCGCGCGGCGCACGGGCGTGCGCCACGAGTCGCCGCAGGTGTTCATCCTGCGCGGCGGCAAGGCGGTCTGGCACGCCTCACACTTCGACATCACCTCGGACTCGGTCGAGCGTGCGGTCGTCGAGAATAAATAAAGTACTGAGTGCTGAGTACTGAGAACACTTTTTCTTTACACAGCACACAGCACACAGCACTCAGTACTCAGCACTTTTTTATGACAGACATGTACAGACGCGGGCCTGCCGTCGAGCCGCGCGAGATCGCGCAGGAGGGCGGCGCGGGCTTGCGCGTGACGTGGGGCGACGGGCGCGTGTGTCGTTACGGGGCGGCGGCGCTGAGGCGCGTCTGCCCGTGCGCGCAGTGCGTCAACGAGTACACGGGCGAGCGGATGCTCGACCCACAGACGATCCCCGACGCGCTCTCCGTCGAGAGCCTCGATCTCGTCGGTCGCTATGCGCTCAACTTCCGTTGGAGCGATGGGCACCAGACGGGCATCTACAGCTTCCGGCTGCTGCGCGAGCTGTGCGAACAAGAAACATGAAGAGTGATGAGGACTGAGGACTGAGGACTGAGTAGAAACTTTTTGCGTTTTACTCAGTCCTCAGTCCTCATCACTCAGTACTTCTATGAGTGAAGCGAAGAAGATTCTCATCGCCGAGGACGACGACGTGACGCGCGAGCTGATGCGGCGCACGCTCACGCGCCAGGGCTACGACGTGACGACCGCCGCCGACGGCATCGAAGCCTACGACCTCGCGCTCAGACTGCGCCCCGACCTCGTCATCACAGACATCCAGATGCCCGCGGCGGACGGCGCGCACCTCGTGCGCCGCATCCGCGACACGCTGGAGCTGCTCGCGACGCCGATCATCGTCATGACCGGCTACGGCACGGGCTCGGCGACGCTCACGCTCTCGCAGGGCGCCGACGCCTACGAGCCGAAGCCGGTCGATCCGGCGCGGCTGCTCGAAAGCGTCAAGCGGCTTTTGTCGGGCGAGCCCCTTTGATGTGATAATAACCGCGACGCGTCAGGAATAAAGGACAAGGGGGGCGGCGGAAGTTGCAGGAAGCCATCGGCTGGATCAGCTCGTTCATTCTCGTGCTGACCATTGGCAAGCAGGTGCACAAGCAGTGGAAGGAAGGGTCGAGCAAGAATGTCTCGAAGTGGCTCTTCGTCGGGCAGTTCGTGGCGTCGTTCGGCTTCCTCGTCTATAGCTGGCTGGTGCACAACTGGGTCTTCGTCGTGACGAACGCCCTCATGGCCCTGAACGCCGTCGTCGGCTTACTGATCGTGCTGCGCCACCGCCGGCGCGAGCGGCGCGAAGAGGCGGGCGCGGTCGGCGGACTCGAAGCGGAGCAAGCATAAAAACAGATGCTGGATGTTAGATGCTGGATGTTAGTGGAAGACGAAGACCAGCATCTAGCATCTAGCATCTGACATCTGGTCACTAACTTTTATGAACGAGAGAGATTTTTTCGACGAGCGACAGGAGGCGAAGCGCGCGAGCTTCGTCTGCCCGTTCTGCCGCGAGCGCGGCGACTACGAGGTGCGCTGGCTGCGACGTACCAAGAAGCGGGAACTCCCGCGCGGCGCGGGTCAGCAGGATCGCGCCAACTACCAGCGCGCCCGCGATCACATGGTGCGCGTGGACGACATGCTCATGTGTAACCACTGCCGCAAGCGTTTCGACATCCCGAACTCGCAGTCGGTTGTCTTCATCTAAAAGCGCGGGCGGAAACGGCGCGCGCGATCACGAGAGGGGAGTGCCATGGAAGAACTCGTCAAACAGGTCGCGGAGCGCACGGGCATCTCGGAAGAGCAGGCGCGCACCGCCGTCAATACCGTCCTCGGCCACCTCAAGACCGCTCTGCCCGCGTCGATCTCAAGTCACCTCGACTCGGTCATCGGCGGCGGCACGGGCGCGGCGGGCGATCTCGCCGGTCGCGCGAGCGACATCGTCTCCGGTCTCGGCGGGATGCTCGGCAAGAAGGACTGACGGCGGCGCGCGCCGGACACAACCACTCCAACCCAACTGAATAGCCAATGATCATGAAGAGCCTTCGCAAGTTGAGCCCGCTCGCGGCGGTGCTCGCCGCCCTGTTCTGCTGCGTCCAGCCTCTGGCGGCGCAGACTCCGACAACCCTGCCGAACGAGACGCCGCAGAAGTTCGAGCCGACCTACGCCGGCTTCGACTACGCGCGTCGCGAAGTGATGATCCCGATGCGCGACGGCGTGCGTCTGCACACCGTCATCCTCGTGCCGAAGGGGGCGAAGGGCGCGCCGATTCTTTTGACGCGTACGCCCTACAACGCCACCGACCTGACGACCCACGAGCAAAGCTCGCACCTCGGGCCGAGCCTACAGGGTTACGACAACGCGACGGACGTCATCGTCGATGGCGGCTACATCCGCGTCGTGCAGGACATTCGCGGCAAGTACGGCTCCGAGGGCGAGTACGTGATGAACCGCCCGCTGCACGGGCCGCAGAACCCGACGCCGGTCGATCACGCGACCGACACCTACGACACGATTGATTGGCTGGTCAAAAACATCCCCGAGTCGAACGGGCGCGTCGGCATCCTCGGCATCTCTTACGACGGCTTCCTGCCGCTGATGGCGCTCGTCAACCCGCACCCGGCGCTCAAGGTCTCGGTGCCGATGAACCCGATGGTGGACGGCTGGCGCGGCGACGACTGGTTCCACAACGGCGCGTTCCGCCAGCAGAACATGTCGTACATCTACGATCAGGAGGCGACGCGCGCCAACGACCTCAAGTGGTGGACGAGCAACTTCGATCCTTACGATCAGTTCATGGAGGCCGGATCGGCGGGCGAACTCGGTCGCCGGCGCGGGCTGGAACAAGTCGGCTTCTGGCGGAAGCTCCTTGAGCACCCGACCTATGACGCCTTCTGGCAAGATCAGGCGGTGGACAAGATTCTTGCCGCGCAGCCGCTCAAAGTTCCCGTCATGCTCGTCGATAGTCTGTGGGATCAGGAGGACATCTACGGGGCGATCGCCGTCTATAAAGCCATCGAGCCAAAGGACACGAACAACGACAAGGTCTTCCTCGTCATGGGGCCGTGGCACCACGGGCAGGAGATACGCGAGGGCAGCGCGCTCGGCGCGGTGAAGTTCGACAGCGACACGGCGCTCGCCTTCCGCCGCGACATCCTGCGCCCGTTCCTCGATCACTACCTCAAGACCGATCAGCCGAAGATGGACGTCGCTCCCGTCAACGCCTTCGAGACGGGCACGAACACCTGGCGCAAACTCCCCGCGTGGCCGGCGGGCTGCGCGAGCGGCTGCGCGATCAAGCCGACGCTGCTCTATCTCAAAGCCGGGCTCAAGCTCGACTATGCCGCGCCCAAATCCGGCGACGCACAGTTCGATGAATATGTGTCTGATCCGGCGAAGCCCGTGCCGTATCGCGCGCGCCCGATTGACGACAGCAGTTGGTCGCGCTGGCTCGCGGACGATCAGCGCGAGGCTTCGGGGCGTCCAGACGTGGCCGTCTTCGTCTCCGACATCTTGACCGCGCCGGTGAAGATCAGCGGCGAGCCCGTCGCCAACCTCGTCGCCTCGACGAGCGGGACTGATTCGGACTGGGTCGTGAAGTTGATCGACGTCTATCCGGACGAAGTCGCCGCGCAGCCCTCGATGGGCGGCTACCAGTTGATGATCTCGGCGGACATCATCCGCGGGCGCTACCGCGAGAGCTTCGAGACGCCGAAGGCGATTGCGCCGGACAAGCCGCTGCTCTACCGCTTCGCGCTGCCGACGGCGAACCACGTCTTCCTGCCGGGGCATCGTGTCATGGTGCAAATTCAGTCGAGCTGGTTCCCGCTCTACGACCGCAACCCGCAGACGTACGTTCCCAACATCTTCTGGGCAAAGCCCGGCGACTACCGCAAAGCCACGCAGCGCATCTACCACGCGCCCGGCGAAGCCAGCTTCGTCGAGCTGCCCGTCGTCACGTCGCGCTGAACTGTAACAGTTTCCTGCTCGGCTTCGCCGCGTTTGAGCTGGCGCAAAGGAATAGGTGTTGATTGATGAGATAGCGCGGGACAACGTTCAACATCTGTCGTTAGTGTCTCCTCATTTAACCGGTCAAGCATAAACGCTTCGCGCGCGCCAACCCGCGCGGCACACCCGCCCCCGGCTCACACGAATAAAGTGTTGACAGCCGGCGTGAGTTACAATTATTTTGTCGTAGCTTCAGAGTTCAAAACCACTTCCTCAGTTCTTTCACCAAGGAAATAGGTAACGGGCGCGTCGCCGCGCGACACCCACGGGTCTGCCCGCGCGCGTGCGCCGCCCCGCGGCTCGTCGCGCGCGCCGGGATTGAGATCACACGGAGGAGACGTGAAGTGAGTACAGACGCGGACATGACGGTCGCCAACAACTACGGCTCGCCGGTCGCGTGCAGAGTGTCGAACGCCGACTGCATGTTAGAGAACGGCGATGGCGACTCACACCTTGAGCGCTTCAATGCCACCATCGCTTCCGGGCAGTCGCTCTCGAACCTGATCGCGACCGACGCCTCGGGCTCGTGCAACACGGTTCAGTCGCAGTTCACGCTCGACTTCACGGACTCCGGCGGCGAACCCATCGGCTCGATCACGCTCGAACTCGGTCGCGGCCACTTCAAGACCGGCGTGGTCAGTAACACCGCGCCGCAGAGCATCTCGGCGGCGGTCTGGGGCAAGGGCAAGAAGCGACACATCTGGGTCGGGCTGGTGCCGAAGGCGGAGGCGCTGGTCAACAGTTGGCTGTGGGCCAACCTGCCGCCGATGGAGGCAGAGCTGAAGCTGCCCGCCGTCACCGTCATGGGCATCGAGTTCGAGGCCGCCACGCTGACCGGGCTGGGGAACCTCCACTGCACGGGGGTGACCGTGGGCGGGACGGCTGAGACGGGCGTGACGGGCAAGTTGAAGCTGGAGGCGTCGGAGTTATACACGCACGGCAAAGTGGGCATCCACGGTCTTCCCAAGATCGACGGCGGGCTGACGCTCGACTCGCCGAAATTGTCCGCGACGGCGACGTTGAAGATGACCTCCAAGGGCATGGAGATTCAGTTGGCCGACCTGACGCTGAACAGCACGACCGTGAGCGCGAAGGTCTTGGGCGTGGAGATTCCCAGCTGGGCCTTGACGCTGCTGGCGAAAGCTCTCGAAGAGGCGATCAATCACGGGCCGGTTCACGACTACCTGCTCAAGCAGATCAACAAGCATCTGCCGCATGAGGAGAAGGTATCATCATGACGACACCGCGGGCGCAATGGATGGCCGACCCGGTCATCCAGTCCAAAAAGGTCGGGCAGCTCGTGCTGCCCGGCACGCACGACAGCGGCACCTACTCGCTCACGCTCGAGTTGTCGCAGGTCGAGTACTCGAACATCAGCTTCCTCTGGAAGTTGAAGGACGGGCAGGCGCCGAAAGGCTTCCCCGGCAAATCGCCGTACTACCTCGGCCCGGACCTGTACAACTTCGTCTTCCTGCTGGTGCGCGAGACCGCGCAGGCACACGACCAGCCGCTCTACCAGCAGTTGACCGACGGCATCCGCTACTTCGACCTGCGCCTCTACTGGGACACAGACATTCAAGAGCTATACATCCACCACGGGCTGCGCGGCGCGGCGGTCAGCGACCTCCTGCAAGACGTGGGGAAGTTCGTCGCGGACGAGGGCGGGCGCGAGCTAATCTTCCTCGAAGTGTCGCACACCAACTTCAGCGAACAGCCCGACGGGCCGCCCACGCTGCTCGCGCGGCTGAAGCAGTACCTAGGAGCGAAACTGTACGTCCCGGAGAACCTCGACGCGCTGGCCGCCACCAAGCTCTCCGACATCACCGGGCAAGGCTCACGCGTGGTGGTGCTCAACACCGACGATTATCAGTATCCGCAGGGCAGCCCCGTGCTTAACACCACGGGCTTTCAGGATTCCGGTCGGGGCGCGGACGGCGTGGACGACGTGACGCAGCTTGAGCAGGCGGAAGCGCAAGGGCTGGCTCAGGCGCGCACCTCGCCGTTCTACAAAATTAACTGGACGCTGACCCCGCAGATGGCTGACATCATCAACGGCGCCGTGGCACGCGTCACGGGCACGCAGTCGGCGCCGATGCTCAAGGGACTCGCCGACAAGGCGAACGCGGCACTCCAGGCGTTCGTCAGCGCGAACGGGCAGTACCCCTTCAACCTCATCAACGTTGACTGGTATGAGGATTCGCCGGTCGTGGACATCGCCGTCGAACTCAGCATGTCATGACCGCCGCTGCCCACACGACCGCCGCGCTCAACTGCGACTGTCATGAGGCGTCGTAGCGTTTGAGCTTTCGATAAAGGGTCGAGAGGTCTATGCCGAGGATGTTGGCGGCGCGCGCCTTGTCCTGGTTAACTGAGGCTAAGGTCTCGATGATGTAGCGGCGCTCGATCTCGGCGAGCGTCGGGCGCAAGCCGTCCGGGTCGCGCATCGCCTCCGCGCCCGCGACCGCCGACTCTCTGACGCGCGGCGGCAGACTGTCGAGATCGATCTCCGCGCCACTCAAGGTGAACGCGCGCTCGACGGCATTCTGCAACTCGCGGACGTTGCCGGGAAACGGGTGGTTGATGAAAGCCGCCATCGCCTCGCGCGAGATCGGTTTTTCGTCGCGCCCCTGCTCGCGCGCCGTGCGCGTGATGAAGTGGCGGACGAGCAAGGGGATATCCTCGCGCCGCTCGCGCAGAGGCGGCAGGTGAATCTCGATGACGTTCAGGCGGTAGAACAAGTCCTCGCGGAACCTTCCTGCGGAAACTTCCTTCTCCAGATCGCGGTTCGTCGCGCAGATGATGCGCGCGTCGAATGAGACGGCAGCGCCCGCGCCGACCGGCGTCACCTCGTGCTCCTGCACGGCGCGCAAAAGTCTGACCTGCATCGCAGGACTGATCTCGCCGATCTCGTCGAGGAAGACCGTGCCGCCTTCCGCCGAACGGAGCAAGCCCGGCCTGTTGGCGACCGCGCCCGTGAACGCGCCCTTCGTGTGACAGAACAACTCGGATTCGAGCAGCGTTTCGGGAAGCGCGCCGCAGTAGATCGCGACGAAGGGGCGCTCGGCGCGCGGACTGTTGTGATGGATGGCGCGTGCGATCAACTCCTTGCCGGTGCCCGACTCGCCGTTGATCAGAATATTCGTCGTCGTCGCCGCGACCTTTTCGACGAGGCGGAAGACCTGTTGCAGAGCCTCGGACGTGCCGACGATCTCCGAGAAGCTGTAGCGGCGATCAAGCTCGCGCCTGAGCGCGCGATTCTCCCTAAACAGCTCGCGCTGTCGCAAGGCGTTCTTGACGGACTGCAACAGGTCTTCGTTAACGAAAGGCTTCGTCACGTAATCGTAAGCGCCCTTGCGCAGCGCCGCGACCGCCGTCTCGACAGAAGAGTAGGCGGTCATCACGACGACGAGCGCCTCGGCGTCAACGTCCTTGATGCGGTCTAAGAGCGCGAGCCCGTCCATACCCGCCATGCGGATGTCTGTGAGCGTAACGGCGACATCTTCGGTCGTGAACTTCTCAAGAGCTTCTTCGGCGCTCGCCGTGAGCGCGACGCGATAGCCCGCCCCTTCGAGCAAGCCCGACAGGATGACGCGCATTAGGTCTTCGTCTTCCGCGACGAGGATGAGTGGCTGTGTACTCATGTCAGTCTCAAGCGGACTATGAATTGGCTGTGAGTGTGGTTTCGCTGTCACCGGCTTGCGTACTTCTCAAGCTCGTTTGTTCTTTAGCCTTCGCCTCGGCTTCCTGCTTGAAATGAGAGTTGCCGCGGGCGAGAAATCGCGTCATGTAATTTTCCATCACGAGGGCGTCAACAAGTTTACCTAAAACTCCGAGCGGCGCGGCGAAATCTACGTCGTCAACCATGAGCGTGCCGCCCTGCTGCCCGACGAACTGGTGTACGTGCCGCCAGCGCGAGAGCGCGCCGCTCTGCATCTCGTCCGTGAAGGTGAGCGGTCGTTCGTAAGCCACGATCTTCGACGTGAGACGTTGGCGCACGTGGAAATGCACGCCCTCCCATGTCACCGTGTCGCCCAAAAACATCTGACCGGACGTGACGCCCGCGACGGCGCGACCATGACCCGCGCGCTCGTGCGCGTTGACGTTCAGGCACAGATCGAAACAAATCTCGGCGGGAGCGGCGATGAATGTTTCCAGATGAATCTTTGGCATGACGACTTAGCTTTCCACCTGTTGAGTCGGAAGCGTGACGACGACGCGCGTGCCGCGTGAGTCGTTAGGAGCGACCTCGATGCGTCCGCCGTGGGCGGTGATGATGCCGTAGCAGACGGCGAGCCCCAGGCCGGTGCCGCGCCCGGCGGGTTTCGTCGTGAAGAACGGGTCGAAGACGTGCGCGAGGTGTTCGGGCGCGATCCCGCCGCCGGTGTCTGCGATCTCGATTGAGACTTCGGCGGCGCGCGCGTCGTAGCGCGTCGAGACGCTGACGCTGCCGCCTTCGGGCGTCGCGTCGCGCGCGTTGAGTAAAAGATTCAGGAAAACCTGTTGGAGTTGATCTGCGTCGGCAGAGACGAGCGGCGTCGCGGGATCGAAGTCGGTCGAAAGTTTCAGGCACTTGAAATCTTTGTCAAAGCTGGCGAGGCGGAGGCTTGAGCCGAGGGCGCGCGCCACGTCGAGCGGCGCGCGTGCGGGCGGGCGCTGGCGCGCGAAGTCCGTCATCGCGCGCAGTACCTGCGTGATGCGCGCGATCTGTTGCGAGATGACGCGCAGCATCTCACGCGTCTCGGCGCTTCGTTCATCTTCCATTTCTGCGGGCACGCGCGCCTGTAGGATTTGGACGAGCGAAGAGATCGAGGCGAGCGGGTTGTTGACTTCGTGCGCGACTCCCGCGGCGAGCGTCCCTGTGGCGGCGAGCTTCTCGGTGCGGACGAGTTGATCGCTCAGCGCGCGGAGTTGCTCGATGTCGGAAGCCATCTTGCGGCTCATCTCGTTAAACGACGACGCGAGCAAGCCGACCTCGTCGTTCGACTCGACCCCGACCGTCACGCCGTACTCGCCCGCAGCGACCGTCACCGCCGCCTCGGTCAGACGTCGCAACGGGCGCGTGATGATGCGCATGACGAGCGCGACGAGCAGCAGATTCGGCACGAGCGCCGTGATGACGCTGAAGACGAGGTAGCGTTTCCAAGCATCATTCGTCGCCGCGCCGAAGCTCCACCAGACGATGGGGATTTGGAAGAGGGCGAAACTCGTCACGGCGACCAGAGCGATCGAGAGCGCGACCTTGTAGGCGATGGGGAAGAGGCGGAACTGATCGAGCGCGGACTGAAACGAGAAGAGTTGGAAGTTTGAGACGGCGTAGGCGTAAACGAAGACGCCGGGCAGGAAGAAGACGGAGGCGTAAGGGAGCAGCGCGTAAACGCCCGCGAGCGGCAGCACGACACTCGCCGTCGTGAGCAGCGCGCCGGTGATGACGAGGCCGAACATGATCGCGCCGAGCTGCTTGGCGGCGAGCTGTCCGCGCCGCGCGCGCCACTTCGTGTAGAGCAGCGCGAAGCCGTAGGCGAAGACGACGTAGATGTAGATGCCGAAGGCGAAGCCGAGCGGCGTCAGCCTGATCGAGAAGTGGCCGTTGGCAAAGCCCGCGCGGCTCCACATCAGACCGGCGAGCGTGGCGGGCACGAGTACCGCGCCAGGCGAGAAGATGGCGGCGACGCGGCGCGCGGGCACACGCCGGTCTTCGGGGAAGACGATGGCGAAGATGACGAGCGAGTATTGCAGCGCGAGGGTGAGCAGAAAACTCGCCGCCGCCCACCACGCCGCTGCCCCCGCCCGCGCCGTGAACTCCCAGAGCACGACATCCTTCACCGTCCAGAGCGCGAGGCAGAAGACGAAGGCGGCGAAGGTCTGGTGCGCGCGGCTGCGCGGCGCGGCGACGACGACGTAGAAGCCGAGCAGCACCAGCAGGAACAGCGCGAAGAGGAGCAGGAAGAGGAGCATGGGAGCGGGGAGCTGTTAGCGATTAGCGATTAGCGATTAGCTGTTAGCGATTAGCTATTAGCCATTGGCAGTTAGCTTCTGTCACGCACGAGTCGGCGTTGGGACTCAACAGAGACGCCAGCGATCAGTGATAGCTGTCCGCTAACAGCTAACAGCTAACAGCTAGTCGCTAATACGGCATGACGTTCGGGCTCAAGATCAGCGCCGCGATGGTCAGATTGATGCCCCACGCGAGCGGGTAGAAGTGGCGCGCGTCAATCATACCATCGCGCGCGAGCAGGCGGTGCAGCGGCGCGAAGCAGAGGAAGGCGACGAGCGCGACGGGCAGCGCGCAGACGAAGCCGAGCAGTCCGCCGACGCCGAAGAAGAGCGCGCCGCCCGCCGTGCCGGTCGCCGCCGCCCAGACGAACGCGTCTTCGAGCGCGTCGAAGATCGTCCGCCACCAGGAGCCGCGCCCGCTCTCGTTGAACCCCGCGCCGAAACGCGCGCCCATGCGACGACCGAGCAGGGCACAGATGAGAAGCGCGGGGACGAAGAGGAGTGTCAACCAGATCATTTTGTCGCCGAGCGCGAACAGGATACGGCAGAAGATCGCCGCCGGGGGCAGCGTGCCGAGCAGCAGGCCGAAGCGCGCGAATGCCTGCGCGGGCGCGAGCGGGCGGTGCATCATCAACGCCTCTTCTTCTTCGCGTGGGTGTCGGCGCAGGCGCGCGCGAAGGTCGGCTGCCGCGTTCGCGTTGACGAGCCACGTCAGCCGCGCGCCGAGATCGGGGTCGGCAGTTGTGGCTTGGGGCGGGGCGTAGTAGTTGTCGGCGAAGTTGTCGGCGAGCTGTGCGGTTTGCATGACGCTTCTCCGGTCGAGCCGCGACGTGCGGCGTCGGCGTCCTGTTGGCGGTAGAGTCGCGCGCGCGTCGCGTCGAGCAGGCGCGTCAGGCTCTGCACGCCGCGGGCGTCTTCAAGGTGCAGGAAGAGATCAAAGGCGCGCTCGTAAACTCTGAGCAGCGCGGCGTGTACGTGTTGGGCTGCGGCGGGGTCAGAGCCGTGCGCGCGTGTGTCGAAGCTCTCCTGCAACTCCGCGAGCGCGTGCAGCAGTTCGAGGCGCGACTGCGCCTGATGCTCGCGCAGCCGGGAGACGTTGCGGCGACGGACGCAGCGCCCGGCGATCTCAAGATCGTCTCCGCCCCGTCCGGCGACGCGCGCCAATTCCGTCTCGCGCTCGGACAACTCGCCTTCGGGCGTGGCGTGCGCGAGCGCAAGCGTGAGACCCGTGTAGCGTTCTACCGTGGCGAGGAGATTGTGCGCGGCGTCGGCGGCGTGCGCGCCGTGTCGCGCGTGGGCCTCACGCGCGCGGTCTTCGTAGTTGTGCAGCGCGGCGACGAGCGCGCGTTGTGATACTTCGGCACGCGCCTCTGCCGACTCGTCCGCCGCCGCGTGTGGCGCGTCAGTCGCTTCGTTTCGGCGCGAGAGAACCTGGGCGAGCAGCGTGACGGGGAAGAGCAGTCCAGCGGTCGCGGCTCGTGCGACAGCGCGCGTTCTCGACGCGTGCACGGGGCGGCGCAGGAAGAAGACGACACCTGACGGGGCGGCGACGGCGAGGTAGATAGTGATGAGTTCGATGAGACGCATGGCACATAGGCTTCAGGGCAACGGATGTGCCAGCGGCGCGCGGCGCACGCGTGCGCGTCGTGTGGGGGCCGCGACGTGTTCATGACAATAAGGTTATGAAATCTTGTGGGTGGTATGCAGCCTTCGAGGAGTGACGAGCATCCAAGTGGCACGTTGGCAAAGCGCCCCGCACGTCGTCCCGCGTTGGCATTCTGCAAACCGTTCCGCCTCCTCGCAACGTAAGTCAGGCGTATCAGAACTGTTCGACTGGGACTCGCGTCTGCACGATTGAGACACGCAACGCCGTCTTGCACGAAAGTAATCAAACTATGTGACGGCGGACGTGGGCGCGAAAAAGCCGCGCGAAATTCGCGTCGCGAGTCGCGCGACAGAAATGTTACAACTTCGCGCGGCGTGTGGTCTCCGATTTGCAAAGTGGTTCGACCAGTGAGCGCGGTGCGGACTCTCCTCAGAACAAAAAGGAACTTTTAAGCTCGATTCAACGTCTTATAGGGCGGAGAACGAAAAGAAAGAACAAGCAGGGAAACGATCATGGCTAAGAAACCTTCAATCAAGATCATCAAGCGCAAAGAGCGCACGGAGCAGGTTGCGACGACCGAAGAGATCGTCGTGAAGAAATCGACGCAGGAGGCGGCACGCGACATGGTGGCGACCGTCAGCGAGTGGGTCACAGAGTTTCAGCAGCGTCGCCGCGGCGAGACCGCGCAGGCGTTGAAGATGCTCATCAAAGACACCACGCCGCACCTCTACGAGGCTTAAGCTGCCCGACACCAAAGCATCGAGCCTGCGCCCGCAACGTCGTGTCCAGACGTTGCGGGCGCAGGCTCTTTCACGCGCCGCGCCCGGCAAACTTTCAGCTCGCCTGACAGACGGCGCGCGCGGTTGTTGACACAGCCGCGCCGCCCGCATAGCATGCGCCCCATCCTCGCCGTGCAATCAACTCACTCTGGGGGCAGTCGTGAAAACGAACGCGAAGAAACAGGCGAGGGGGCGCGTCGAGCGCTCCGTGTTCGATACCGTGCGCAAGCCCGCCGCGCCGCCCGGCCACCCGCTCACGCGCGCCAAGCCCGAAGAGCGCGCGCACCCGGCGGAGCGCAAGGCGAAGCACAAACGCTCCCCGGCTGACGGCGGAGAACCCTGACTGACGCGCACCGAAGACATTGACGACCCGGTCGCACGCGCCTTCATCACGGAGGCGCGCAGGCTCTTGAGCCGCGACTACCTGCCGAAGATCGAGCACTGCCTTGAACGCCTTGACGCGGACGGCGTGTGGTGGCGTCCCAACCCGGCGTCGAACAGCGTCGGCAATTTGCTGCTGCACCTCGCGGGCAATGCGCGGCAGTGGATCGTCGCGGGCGTCGGCGGGGCTGAGGACGTGCGCGCGCGTCAGGACGAGTTCGATGCAGGCACGCGGGGCGACGAAGCGTCTCTGCCGACGGCGCAGGAGTTGACGGCGCGTCTGCGCGCGACGCTCGAAGAAGTTGATCAGGTGCTCGCGAGACTTGAGCCGCGGAGTCTGCTCGACAGCCGGCGGATTCAGGGCTTGAGCGACGTCTCAGTCCTCGCGGCGGTCTTCCACGTCGTCGAGCACTTCTCGATGCACACGGGGCAGATCATCCAGCTCACGAAACTGCGCGAGGGGCGCGATCTCAACTTCTACGACTTCTCCGGCGGGGCGCCGCGCGCGAATTGGGACAGGTAGCGGTGAGCAAGTAGCTGTTAGCTATTAGCGATTAGCCAAATCTTTCTTGAGCAGAGAGCTTTGTCCCGATGGAACCACTCTCCAAAGCACGGAAAGCTAACGGCTAAAAGCTAACAGCTAATCGCTATTTTCCGCTTTTCAATCCCGCCGGTTCGTGCTTAATAT
>JBJMGS010000261.1:0-2839 GCA_045807785.1 Pyrinomonadaceae bacterium | reverse complement strand
GCTCTTCCGATCTGATCAGATCGAAGACCTGCTGCGCCGCCGCCGCCACGTGCCGCTGGAGAAGCCGAACGACTTCGCCCTCTCGACCGCCGACTCCATCGTCGAGAGCTTCCGCTCGATCATGTCGGGCGTGGCGCTCGCCATGATCGCCATCTCGTCCGTCGGCCTGATGGTCGGCGGCATCGGCGTGATGAACATCATGCTCGTCTCGGTGACCGAGCGGACGAAAGAGATCGGCACTCGCAAAGCCATCGGCGCGCGCCGCAGCGACATCCTCTGGCAGTTTTTGATTGAAGCGATGACTTTGACGGGCTTCGGCGGGCTGATGGGACTTCTGATCGGGTGGGCTTTGACGCTGCTGATCCGGCTCCTGCTGCCTTCCTACGTCCCCCTCTGGGCACCCGTCCTCGGCTTCTTCGCCAGCGTCGGCATCGGCCTGGTCTTCGGACTCTGGCCCGCCTGGAAAGCCGCGCGCCTCGACCCCATCGAAGCGCTGCGCTACGAATAAACCCGGCGATACAAAAATCGCTGTCGTAAATCGCCCTCGCGCGATTTACGACAGCGATTTTCTATTTACGGTTGGCGCTCTTTTCAGCCCGCGGGCGTGTGCGTCAACGCCGCTATCGCGAGGCGCACAATTAAGCCCACCAGCCAGAGCGCGATAACGATGCCCCAAGCCGCCCCGGCAGACAGGCGACCAACCTTGCGCAGACCGAGCGCGGCGAGGAAGAGACCGTAGAACGCGAATAGATCGAAGGCGCCCAGAGCCGTCACGAGTATAGGGTTCGCGGTTGATGCCATGAACGCGCCGGGGTTCGCGTGCACCAGCCCGCCTAAGCCCCGCGCGACCGCCGTGTAGTCGCTCGGATCGGGCGGGCGCAGGAAGAGGATGATGATGTTCGCCAGCATGGCGATCAGGAGCGGGGGGAAACTCGAATAAGACCACACCGCCAGAGCCTGCTTGTAGCTCACCTTCTTGCCCATCGCCATCACGCCGAGCATATAGATCGCCCCGCCCGCGGCGGTGATGATGGCGAAGACGAGCACCGGCGAGCCGTAGCGGATCGCCTTGACGACCGGCTTCAACTGAATGTCGCGTCCCTTCGCTTTATCCTCGTCGCTCATGTCCGCCCGCTGCGCCTGCATCTCGATCCCCGCGTTGACGACGTTTTCGTAACCGACGCGCGTCATGTACAGCAGGTAGAACGACATGAAGAGGACGAGACCCAACACGGCGGCGGCGAGGAAGCGCGGGCGCGAGCGCAGCGCCTCGAACGTGCGCCCCGGCTCGAAGAAGATGCCCGAGAGCGTCTGGGGCGTGGACATCTCGACTGTCTGTGCTGATGATTCACTCATTGTTTTTTGATCCGTTCGTCTGGGGATTCGGAAGGGAGCGGCGCGCGCCGCGACGGTGCGGCGCGTGCGCCGCGTCAACTTCTCCGGCGTCTCTGATACGCCCGCCGCGCGGGTGAAGTTTCAAAAGCAGCCGTTAGCGATTAGCTGTTAGCTTTTGGACGAGCTGACCGCGTAACGAATGACTGACCCAGAGCTAACGGCTAATCGCTAACGGCTAATAGCTTCACTTCATCCTTTCGTTCCCGCTTCCGCCCACCCCGGCACTCTGATGCAGGCGACGGTGTGTCCGGGCGCGACCTCGCGCAAGTCTGGATCGATCCGCGAGCATTCGGGGATCGCTTCGGGGCAGCGTGTGTGGAAGCGGCAGCCGGAGGGCGGGTTGATGGGCGTCGGCACATCGCCGTGCAAAACGATCCGCTCGCGCTTGCGCGTCGGGTCGGGGATGGGGATCGCCGAGAGCAGCGCGCGCGTGTAAGGGTGCAAAGGGTTCGCGTAGAGGTCTGCCGCAGAGGCGACTTCGACGATGCGCCCCAAGTACATCACCGCCACGCGATCCGAGATGTGCTCGACGACGGCGAGACCGTGCGAGATGAACAGGTAAGTCAGCTTGAACTCCGCCTGCAAGTCCGCGAGCAGGTTGACGACCTGCGCCTGCACCGATACGTCCAGAGCCGAGACGGGCTCGTCCGCCACGATCAGCTTCGGCTGCAATGCGAGCGCGCGGGCGATGCCGATGCGCTGCCGCTGGCCGCCCGAAAACTCGTGCGGGTAGCGGTTCATGTAATCCGGATCGAGCCCGACTTTGGCGAGCAGCGACACGACGCGATCCTTTCGCTCCGGCTTCGTGCCGACGCCGTGCACCGCGAGCGGCTCGCCCACGATCTCCGCAATCCTCATGCGCGGGTTCAGGCTCGCGTAAGGGTCTTGAAAGATGATCTGCATCTCGCGCCTGAGCGCGCGCAAGTCTTTCCCCGACAGCGCGAGCACGTCCTGATCCTCGAAACGGACTTCGCCGCGCGTCGGCTCCATCAAGCGCAAGAGGCAGCGACCCACGGTTGACTTGCCGCAGCCCGACTCGCCGACGAGCCCGAGAGTTTCGCCCTTGTAAATCTCGAACGTCACGCCGTCCACGGCGCGCACCACGTCGTCGCTCCCCGCCACGGGGAAGTGTTTGAACAGGCCGCGCACGCGCACGAGTTCGTCGCGCACTTCCGCCTGAGTGTCGTGCGCTCTTGCCGCCTCGACCTCAGCCTGCGGCACGCTCTGCATTCTCTCGTTAGTGCTCAACTCGTCGCACTCCCCTCGCCCTCCTGCGTCGCCTGATTGTCTGCCGCCACCGCCGACGCCAGATCGTAGAGCACGCAGCGCACCTCGACGTCGCCTTCGAGCGGGTAGAGCGGCAGCGGCTCAGTGGTGCAGCGCGGCATCCGGTGCGGGCAGCGCGGCGCGAAGTGGCAGCCAGGGGGAAGCTCCGTCAGCTTCG
>JBJMGS010000260.1:0-2606 GCA_045807785.1 Pyrinomonadaceae bacterium | reverse complement strand
GTCGCCGGCGCGATGTACCGCGGCCAATTCGAGGAGCGGCTGAAGGCCGTCCTCAAGGAGATCAACGACGCCGAGGGCCAGATCATCACGTTCGTGGACGAGCTCCACATCCTGATGGGCGCCGGCGGCGGCGAAGGTTCGGTGGCGGCCTCCAACATGCTGAAGCCGATGCTCGCGCGTGGAGAGCTGCGCCTGATCGGCGCGACCACGCTCAACGAGTACCGCGAGTTCATCGAGAAGGATGCGGCCCTCGAGCGCCGCTTCCAGCAGGTGTACGTCGGCGAGCCGACGGTTGAGGACACCATCGCGATCCTGCGCGGCCTCAAGGAGCGCTACGAGGTTCACCACGGCGTCCGCATCAAGGACTCGGCCATCGTCGCGGCGGCGACGCTTTCGAACCGCTACATCACGGATCGCTTCCTGCCCGACAAGGCGATTGACCTGATCGACGAAGCCGCCTCGCGCCTGCGCATCGAGATCGACTCTCTGCCCGTCGAGATCGACGAGCTGGAGCGCGAGATCACGCAGTTGGAGATCGAGAAGCAGGCGTTGACGCGCGAGACGGACGAACGCTCGAAGTCGCGCCTCAAAGAGATCGAGGTCAAGATCGAGGACTTGCGCGAGCGCGCCACCGGCATGAAGGCGAAGTGGCGCTCGGAGAAGGACATCATCGAGGGGATTCGCAAGGCGAAGGAAGAGATCGAGCAGGTCAGGGTGCAGGCGGAGCAGTACGAGCGCGCAGGCGACTACGGCAAGGTGGCGGAGCTGCGCTACGGTCGCGCCGTCGAGTTGCAGAAGCAGCTCGACGCAGATCAGGCGAAGCTCGCGCAGTTGCAGACCGAGGGCGTCTTCCTCAAGGAAGAGGTTGACGAGGAGGACGTGGCGCAGGTCGTCGCCAAGTGGACGGGCATCCCCGTCTCGAAGATGCTCGAAGGCGAGATGCAGAAGCTCGTCACGATGGAGGAGCGTCTGCGCCACCGCGTCATCGGTCAGGACGAGGCTCTGACCGCCGTCTCGAACGCCGTGCGCCGCGCGCGCGCCGGGCTGCAAGACCCGAACCGCCCCGTCGGCTCGTTCATCTTCTTAGGCCCCACGGGCGTCGGCAAAACCGAGACAGCGCGCGCCCTCGCGGAATTTTTGTTCGACGACGAGCGCGCCATGATCCGTCTCGACATGAGCGAGTACATGGAGAAGCACGCGGTCGCGCGCATGATTGGCGCGCCGCCCGGCTACGTCGGCTACGAGGAGGGAGGGCAGTTGACCGAAGCCGTCAGGCGTCGCCCCTACTCGGTCGTCCTCTTCGACGAGATCGAGAAGGCGCACCCGGACGTCTTCAACGTGCTGCTGCAAATCCTCGACGACGGGCGACTGACCGACTCGAAGGGGCGCACCGTGGACTTCAAGAACACTGTGCTGATCATGACCTCGAATTTGGGGAGCCGCGAGATTCAGTCGGTCGGGGACGACGACAAGCAGATGCGCGAGGCTGTGACGCAGGTTCTGCGCGAGCACTTCAAGCCGGAATTCCTGAACCGCGTGGACGACATCGTCATCTTCAAGCAGCTCACGCGCGAGCAGATCGGCGAGATCATCGACGTGCAGCTCGAACGCCTGCGGCGCACGCTCGGCGAGCGGCAGATCACGATCGCGCTCGACGATTCGGCGCGCCAGCTTCTCGCGCGCGAGGGCTACGATCCGATGTTCGGCGCGCGTCCTTTGAAGCGCGCGATTCAGACGCTGATCCAGAATCCGCTCGCCGTCAAACTGCTGCGCGGCGAGATCGCGCCGGGTCAGACCGTGCGGGTTTCGGCGGGCGGCGACGAGATGAAGTTCACGACCGACACGGCTGCCGCGGCGGCGTAAGCGCCGGGCAGCGGTAGAAAGGCGGAGGGATGAAAGCTAATCAACGAATGGGCGCGCCGCGCGTCGTGGTCATTAATCCTTCGGGCAAATATCAGATGGGAGAAAAGAAGATGGCGCACAGGTGGAACGACTGGCGCGACTGGCGCGACTACGCGGAGCGCATGGGTCGCCTCTACGACGAAGCCGCGCCGCGGCACGGTCGCCACGACGAAGCGGGCGACGGCGAGATCGAGCGCGCCGACTGGACTCCGGCTTCGGACGTCATCGAGCGTGACGGCGAGTTCGTCATCCTGCTCGACCTGCCGGGCATCGACCGCGCCGCGCTCGACGTGAGCATCAACGAAGACCGGCTCGTCGTGCGCGGCGAGCGCGCCGAAGAAGAGGGCGCGCGCAAGCGCCGCAGCACGCGCCCGTCGGGTCGCTTCCTCGCACGCTTCGGCCCCTTGCCGCAGACCGTCGATCAGACCCACATCGCGGCGGAGTACAAGGACGGCGTGCTGCGCCTCCGCCTCCCCAAGCGCGCGCCGGAGCAAGCCGGGCGAGTGAAGATCGAAATCAAGTGAGCGCGTCAATCGTCAATCGCAAATCGTCAATAGCTAAAGCCGTTTCCTTCTATTCACGATTGACGATTTACGATTCACGGCTCTTCTTTGCTATCTTTCATAGATGAGAAGGTTCAGACGAACTATGCCGGGGGAACCCAGAAGCGAAGAGAACGCGGAGCCGCGCGAGGACGAGACGCG
>JBJMGS010000259.1:0-4125 GCA_045807785.1 Pyrinomonadaceae bacterium | reverse complement strand
GGGGCGAATAAACAGATCGTGACGGCCACGACGCCTGCATCCGCCGCCGAGCCCTTTCAGGCACGGATCGGCACGAGGCACGAGACGGAAGCGGGCATGACGAACAACGCGTGCTGCGGGGTGACGATTACGACGCCGGAGACGATGGGCGACGAGCACCTCTTTCTTAAGGTTCCCGATAGCGTCAAGGCCGACTCCCTCGTCATCAGCATCAGCATCGGGGAGCCGAAAGGCCCTTGAAGTCTGGCGCTGGTGCGGCGCGCCCTTTCGCGCCGACGCGTTCTCGCCGGTCTCAATTCTGCGATCAAGCCATGCTACACATCCCGCTTCTGCGCAAAGGTCAGCCGTACCAGAGTCTCGACGTGGTGCGCACGCCGCACCACCGGACGCGTGAGCCGTTCGTCGAGATCAGTCAGGCGAACGTCGGGCTCATCCGCCGCGATCTCCTCGATCAGGAGACGGGCCGGCGCGCGCTCGAAGCGTTCACGACCGACGAGTTGATCAAGATCAGCGAACGCGCCGCAGAGATTTTCATGCGCGACGAGCTAGCCGTCGGCGACGCGGGGCAGACGCCCGAAGCTTACGTCGAACAGGTGTCGGCGACGACGGGGCTGCCGCACGTCATGGCGCGGCGCAACATGGAGAAGATTCGCGGCGTGCTCGCAGAGATGCGCACCGTGCTCGCGGGGCTGACGCGAAACATCGCGCCCGAAACTCTGGATCGCGGCTACGGCGAGTCGGGCGGGCAGACTGTCAGCTTCTTCCCGCGCACGCGCTCGCTCGGCATCGTCTTGCCGTCGAACTCACCCGGCGTCCACACGCTCTGGACGCCTTCGGTCGCGCTCAAGACGCCACTCGTCCTGAAACCCGGCGCTGCCGAGCCTTGGACGCCCTACCGCATCATCCAGTCGTTCATCAAGGCGGGCGCGCCGCCCACAGCGTTCAGCTACTACCCGACGAGCCACGCGGGCGCCGCCGAGATACTCTTGCGCACGGGGCGCGGCATGGTCTTCGGCGACACGGCTTCGACGAGCCAGTGGCGCGGAGACGGTCGCGTCGAAGTCCACGGCCCCGGCTACAGCAAGGTCGTCCTCGGCGCGGACTGTGCCGATGAGTGGGAGAAGCACCTGGACGTGATCGCCGCGTCCGTTCTCGACAACGGCGGTCGCTCGTGCGTCAACGCTTCAGGCGTCTGGACGACGGCGCACGCCGCAGAGATCGCCGAAGCCCTCGCCGAACGCTTCGCGCGCGTGCCGCCGCGTGCGTCTGACGATGAAGAGGCGCAGCTCGCCCCGTTCGCCGACGCCGCGGTCGCCGCGCGTATCAGCGCGATGATCGACGAAGGGCTCGCGCTGGGCGGCGCGCGCGACGTGACGGCGGAGAGGCGCGGCGGCGTTCAACGGGGCAGCCGCCTCGCCGTGTGGGAGAACTGCACGTACCTGCTCCCGACCGTCGTGCTCTGCGAGAGCAAAGAGCACGCGCTGGCGAACCGCGAATTCCTGTTCCCGTTCACCAGCGTCGTCGAAGTCAAAGAGGACGAGATACCCGAAGCGCTCGGCTCAAGCCTCGTGGTCACGGCGATCACGCGCGACGAGAAGTTGATCCGCAGGCTGCTCTCGTCGCCGCTCGTGGATCGCCTGAACATCGGCGCGGTCGCGACGAACCGGCTCAGTTGGGATCAGCCGCACGAGGGCAATCTCTTCGAGCACCTCTACGCGCGCCGCGCCTTCCAGCGCGCCGTCGCCTGAAGATGAAGATTCTCTCCATCACGGCGGGCGCGGCGCAGATGTACTGCGGCAGTTGCCTGCGCGATAACGCCCTGGCCGCGGAGTTGATCCGCCGCGGGCACGACGTGATGCTCCTGCCGGTCTATACCCCGACGCGCACGGACGAGCGAAACGTCAGCGCCGACCGCGTCTTCTTCGGCGGCATCAGTGTCTATCTCGAACAGCACGTCTCGCTGTTTCGCCAGACCCCGAAATTTCTCGACCGTCTCTGGGATTCCCCGTCGGCGATCCGTCTCGCCTCGCGCCGCTCAATCGCGGTCGCTCCCGCCTCGCTCGGCGCGCTCACCGTCTCAATGCTGCGCGGCGAGGAAGGGAATCAGCGCAAGGAGGTGGAGAAGCTCTCCGCGTGGCTGCGACACGAGACGCCGCCCGACGTCGCGGTGCTGCCGAACTCACTCCTGATCAGTCTCGCGCGACCCGTCAAGGAGGCGACCGGCGGGCGACCTGTCTGCGTCACGCTGCAAGGCGAAGACCTCTTCCTCTCCGGCCTCGCCGAGCGAGACCGGCGCGACGCGCTCGAACTCATCCGCGCGAATGTCCGGCACGTTGACGCCTTCATCTCTGTGAGCTACTACTACGCTGGCTTCATGCGCGGATTGCTCGACATCCCGGCGGAAAAGATGCGCGTCGTGCCGCTCGGCATCAACCTCGAAGGCTACGCGCCGCGCGCGCCCGCGACGAATGAAGTACGCGGCGGTGCAGGTGTCCGCGGCGAGTTCGTCGTCGGCTACTTCGGTCGCGTCGCGCCGGAGAAGGGGCTGCACGTGCTCGCCGACGCTTACAGACTGTTGCGCGGTCGCGGAGACTTGGAGGCGGCACGTCTCGAAGTCGGCGGCTACCTCGCGCCGGAGCATAAAAATTATCTGCAGGAGATCGAGCGCGGGATGAGAGACGCGGGGCTCGCCGGAGAGTTTCATTACCGGGGCGAACTCGACCGCGACGCGAAGATCGAATTCCTCGGCGGGCTCGACGTCTTCTCGCTGCCCGCGACCTACGACGAGCCGAAAGGGCTCTCGCTGCTCGAAGCGATGGCGTGCGGCGTGCCGCTCGTCGTCCCGCGTCGCGGCGCGTTCACCGAAGTGATCGAACGCACGGGCGGCGGCTTGCTCGTCGAGCCGGACGACGCGGCGGCGCTCGCCGGCGGACTGCTCGCGATCAAAAACGATCCTGCGCGCGCCGCCAAGTTGGGCCGCGCGGGGGCGGAGGGCGTCGGCGCGCACTACTCGGTCGCGCGCATGGCTGAGCGCGCGCTCGAAGTTTACGCGGGCGTAATGGGCGATGCGGCGGCCCATGTGGCAGGAGGCGCGGCGAATGACGAGAGCCGTGCGGCGCAAGTCGTCGTCGCCTGAGCCGTTCGACGTCGCTGCTTGAACCGCGCGAGAAGTGGGGGGCGAGTTTGCTCGAAGTCAGGAATCTGTCGAAAGATTACGTCACGCCGCGCGGCGCTCTCCCCGTCCTCTCGGACGTGAACCTGACGCTCAAGCGCGGCGAGTCGATCGCCGTCATGGGGCCGTCGGGGAGCGGCAAGTCAACGCTGCTCTACATCCTCGGCGCGCTCGACGAACCGACGGGCGGCACCGTCACGCTCGACGGGCGCGACCCCTTCCAGATGCCGGAGCGCGAACTCGCCGCCTTTCGCAACAAAGAGATCGGATTCATCTTTCAGGATCACTGTCTGCTGCCGCAGTGCTCCGTGCTCGAAAACGTGCTCGCGCCGACGCTCGTCGCGGGCGAGCGCGGCGACGACGTGACGCGCGCGCGCGCGCTGCTCGCACAGGTCGGCTTAACCGAGCGCCTCGAACACCTGCCCGGCGAACTCTCCGGCGGCGAGAAGCAGCGCGCCGCGCTCGCCCGCGCGCTCATCCGCGAGCCCACGCTGTTGCTCTGCGACGAGCCGACCGGCAACCTCGACCGGGACTCGGCGGAGCGCGTCGCCTCGCTCCTCGTCGAGCTGCACCGCGCGCAGCAGACGATCCTCGTCGTCGTCACGCACAGCGCCGAACTCGCCGCGCACTTCCCCGCGCGCTACGAGCTGCACGAACGGACTCTGATCAAGCAGTGATGAGAAGCGAGGAGCTGTTAGCTATTGGCGATTAGCTATTAGCCGGACGGTGGTCAAGTGGCGATCCCCCGCTTTCGTTTTGCTAACAGCTAACAGCTAACAGCTAACAGCTAATCGCTAATAGCTCATGAAGACCGCGACGCTCATCAAGCGCAACTTGAGTTACTACCGGCGCACGAACGCGGCGGTGGTGGCGGGCGTGTGCGTGGCGGTGGCGGTGCTGGCGGGCGCGCTCGTCGTCGGCGATTCGGTGCGCGTCTCTCTGCGTGATCTTTT